>CBFHWY010000022.1:0-37346 GCA_965659675.1 Salibacteraceae bacterium
CTCATGTGGGCCGATTATCTATTGGCCGCCCTCGTCATTGGCTTTGTTAGCATCGAATACATTGCCGATCAACAACAGTATGTCTTTCAAACCGAAAAATACCGTCGGATAAAGGCAAAGGAAGACCTTGGCCCCTGCGCTCATGGTTTTGTTAGAACTGGCTTATGGGGAATCGCAAGACATCCGAATTATGCAGCAGAACAGGGGATTTGGATCCTGATCTATTTCTTCTCAGTAACTGCCTCTGGGGTATGGATCAACTGGTCTATCGTTGGCGCTGTACTTCTTGTTTTACTTTTCATCGGAAGTTCAAACTTTAGTGAAGAAGTATCTGCTGCTAAATACCCAGAATACAAGGAATATCAAAAGAAAGTTGCGCGCTTTATTCCATTTCTGAAATAAAGACGCAGCTCGCCTGGTGAGGGGCTTAAAAATACCGGATTTGGTATTAGTTAACTTCTACCAGGGTGATTTCAAAAGTAAGATCCTGACCTGCCAAAGGATGATTAGCATCCACCAGGATCGATTCATCCTTTACTTCTGTAACAACAAGTGGGATCTGCTGCCCATCAGGCGATTGAGAGGTTAACTGCATTCCAACTTCTGGTTTGATCTCTTGAGGTAATTGTGTCTTTGGAACTTCCTGTACCAATTCCTCTCTGCGTTCACCATAAGCTTCAGCTACAGGAATATTGATCGTTTTGCTTTCATTCGCTTCCATTCCCATAACTCCTTTCTCAAAGCCTGGAATAATTTGTCCCGCTCCCAATTTGAACTCAAGTGGGTCTCTTCCCTCTGAGGAATCGAATACCTCTCCTGAGCTTAGGGTTCCTTTATAATGAACTTTAACTGTATCGTTTGCTTTTGCTGCCATTTCATCATTTTTTGATGCCGCAAAGGAGCAAATAATTAAGCAGGCAAACAAATTGAATCCATCTGGATAGCTTAAAACGGGATAAATCTCGAAAGTTGAGGCAGCCCCATTTCATCACTATGACTACCTTGTGGACCATCCCAAGAATTTATTCTCCATTTAATCAGGTAAAACTTCAATTCACTCCAGCATATAATTAGTGCTTAATTTGTTATTTGCTATGGCTATGAAGTTTCGGTGTTTCTTCTGTATACTGACCCTCATTCTCGCTACTGACCTTAAAAGTCAGACAAGCATTACGAGGGTCGTAAGCATTGAACCTCACATGTCCTTTCAGAACTATGAGCATTTTAAACGACTCACTCTCAGCTCAACAGACTCTGAGCTAGAGTATCTTGAAGGTTTTGACTTTGAATGGGGCTATCGCTATAAATTGAACATCAACGAAAGCAAACTGGCTGAATCCCTTTCTGATGGAACGAGATATGAGTATAGCCTAAATCACATTGTTTCAAAAATCAAAGTACCCGATACCTCAGAATTCAAGCTTTTCCTGGATCCTAATAGATACTATTACGAACTTGAAGGTGAGGAAGCCAACATGAATAGCACGTTTAAGCAACTCAATGACAGTACATATTTGTATTTTGAGCAGGTTAAAATCGAGGTTCCTGATCATCTAAGGCATGATTTGAAAAATATGATTTCGAGAAAGCAATCAAAGGTCGGCCGCTTTCAATATCTCAACTCAAAGCGTATTTTACTGATTGGATTATGAAACTTTTAATGAAAGATCTGCTACAGACCTTCCTATTCATGAGGAGGCTCTGTTTAATGTCCTTTATCCTACTATTTTCACTGGGGTGTGAGGACAAACAGAACAAAGAAACGAAGCCTGAGCTGGTCGATTCTGCGCATATTACTTCGAAAGCCTACACTATTTCCGGACAAGAAGCGAGCGTTTTTACCACGGCAAAAAACACTGAGCTAAGACTCAAGAAAACGGCAAGAATTAGCTTCAAACCCGCCCCTCAACCATTGGAGAGTGAGGTTTCGGTTTTCATAAACCCAAACAAGACTTTCCAGGAATTCATGGGAATAGGAGGAGCAATTACGGATGCTTCTGCTGAGGTTTTTGCAAAACTTCCTCCCGCGAAACAGCAGGAGCTTTTAAGTGCCTATTTCGATAAGGAGCAAGGAATTGCTTATTCTCTTTGCAGAACTCCCATCCACAGCTGTGACTTTAGCTCAGGTAGTTTCACTTACATTGATGAGGGCGATACAAGTCTGGAAAGCTTCAGCATTGAGCATGACATGGCCTATCGCATCCCTATGATCAAAAAGGCCATTCAAACGGCAGGAGGTGAACTTCTATTATATGCTAGTCCTTGGAGCCCTCCGGCATTTATGAAAGACAATAAGAACATGCTTCAAGGTGGGAAGTTACTTCCTCCATTTTACGAGAGCTGGGCACGTTATTACACAAAATTCATCAAAGCCTACGAAGCACAAGGAATGCCTATATGGGGAGTTACGATACAAAATGAACCCATGGCTGTGCAACGTTGGGAGTCATGCATTTATACGGCTGAGGAGGAACGCGACTTTTTGAAGGATTATCTGGGTCCAATAATGGAGCGTGCAGGGCTCGGGGATAAAAAGATCGTGGTTTGGGATCATAACCGAGATCTGATCAATCACAGGGCCAATACCATTTTTGAAGATCCAGAAGCTTCAAAGTACGCCTGGGGCATTGGTTTTCATTGGTATGAGACCTGGGCTGGTGGAGAAGCGATGTTTTCGAATCTGGGAGACATCAAAGATGCTTATCCCGATAAAAAACTACTCTTCACTGAAGGCTGCCAGGAGCGCTTCGACCCTACTCAATATGAGCGGTGGTCAAACGCAGAACGTTATGGCAGGTCTATGATCAATGACTTTAACAATGGAACCGTTGGGTGGACAGACTGGAATATCTTACTGAATCAAAATGGAGGACCCAATCATGTAGGAAATTACTGTTTCGCTCCTATTCATGGGGATACAGAATCGGGGGAGCTGATCTTTACCCCAAGCTACTATTATATCGGTCATTTTTCAAAGTTCATTCATCCGGGTGCAAAGAGGATCAGCTGCGTCAGTAGCAGAAGTCATCTTTTGACCACCGCATTTGTTAACCCTGATAAAAGCATGGTGAGTGTGATCATGAATCAAAGTGACGATACGATCAATTATCGTCTTTATGTGGGCTCCTCTGATGCCATTTCTATGGACATTCCAGCCCATGCCATCCAAAGTATCATCAGCTCTTTTGCAGACTAGTTTTTTTTGGTTTTGATTTCTTTTTTATTGCCTCAGGCTTAAGCAAAGATTAAGTTTGGAATTACTGACGAGAATCACTCTTTAGAATCGTTCTAAATAATATGTTTGCCGCTTCAAAAATTCAACGAATCGAAGCTGCATGAAATCATTATTCGTCCTGATCAGTCTTAGTTTTCTCAGCATCAATATATTAGCTCAAAGAAGCAGTATCACTGGCAGGGTTCTGGCAAGTGATAGCAGCACGAGCCTGGCAGGTATTTCCATTTATCTGGACGGAAGCCAGGTTGGAACGGCGAGCAACGCCAAGGGGGAATTCAAACTAGAGAATCTAAGTTCAGGCGAGTACACACTAGTTGCTTCCGGAATTGGGTATACTAAGTTTAGGCAGCAAGTTCTTCTAAAAGAAGGAGAGCAAAAAAGCATCAATATTATCCTAATTGAGAGTGTGGCAAAGCTTCCTGAGATGGCGATTATTTCTCAGGGAAATGTCGGCATTCGAGATATACCTGGATCCGTACACTACATTTCTCCAAAAGAACTCGAGAAGTTCAGTTATACCGACATTAACAGAAGTTTGAGATCAGTACCCGGTGTAAACATTCAGGAGGAAGATGGTTTTGGGCTAAGACCAAACATCGGGCTAAGGGGAACTGGAGTTGAGCGAAGTTCCAAGATCACCGTCATGGAAGATGGTGTATTGATGGCTCCTGCACCTTATGCCGCCCCAGCCGCTTATTACTTTCCAACTATTGGAAGAATGCAAGGCATCGAAATTCTCAAGGGAAGTAGCCAGATCAAATATGGTCCTCATACCACGGGCGGAGCTTTAAATTTGATCTCCACGATGATCCCTGAGTCCTTTTCGGGCAGGGTGCAGCTTATGGGCGGGAGTTTTGGCGCCCGCAACCTCCATGCTCATGTTGGAAATGCGCATAAGAACTTCGCATATATGGTGGAGACCTTTCAATACGGAGCTGATGGTTTTAAACAACTAGATGGAGGCGGAAATACGGGCTTTACAAAAGAAGATTATCTGGCCAAGTTGAGAGTCAACTCGGATGCTGATGCGAAGATGTATCAGTCGCTCACCTTAAAGCTGGGCTACAGCAGGGAAACTTCTAACGAAACCTACCTCGGACTCACATCTTCAGATTTTGCAGCCAACCCTATTCGCCGATACGCTGCTTCACAGGAAGACCAGATGAATACCGAGCAAACCCAGGTCTCACTTTCACATCAGATCGACTTTAACGAGCAGATATCACTAAAGACCACAGCCTACAGAAATGACTTTAGCAGAAACTGGTACAAATTAGATAAGGTGCAGGATACTGCTGGGAATAAATACGGCATCGCTGCGCTACTGGAAGACCCTCAGTCTAATTCAGAAGCCCTGGATATCATTCGCGGGAAAAGCAGCATGAACGACAATGCACTACTGCTTAAAGCAAACAACCGAGAATACTATGCTCAGGGTGTTCAAACGGCGATTGGCTTAAATTTCAACACAAATAAGCTCGAACACAAGATCGATCTCGGTATTCGTGTACACCAGGATCAGATCGATCGCTTTCAATGGATAGATGCCTATGCCATGGATAATGGCGTTATGGAACTCACAGAAAGTGGTGAACCTGGAACAGAAAGCAACCGTATTGAAACAGCCAATGCCATAGCAAGCTATGTGCAATACAAACTCATCATGGGTGATCTCAGTTTAACACCGGGCTTGAGATATGAGAATATTCGCATGGATCGACTTGACTATGGAAAAAATGATCCAGAAAGAAGTGGAAGCTCCATCAGCACTCGAGGAAACAACAGCGATGTTTTCATTCCAGGACTGGCAGTTGATTACAAATTCAGCAGATACCTCAGCAGTTTTGCAGGCGTGCACCAAGGCTTCTCACCCCCTGGCTCCACAGAAGGAACAGAGGCAGAACGAAGCATCAACTATGAGTTAGGTGCTCGTTACACCAAGAATAGTCTTAGTGGACAGCTGGTATTGTTCTACAATGATTATGACAATCTACTTGGTTCTGATCTGGCAGCAGCTGGAGGAGCCGGAACCACTGATCTGTTCAATGGAGGAAGAGCCCTCACCAGAGGAGTAGAAATGGAGTTTGGTTTTGACCTACTCTCTTTATCCACGATAGATCAATTCAGATTGCCTTTGACGTTGGTGTATACCTACACAGATGGAAGCTTTCAGAACAACTTCGACAGTGATTTTGATGCCTGGGGGAGTGTTAGTTCAGGAGACGAGCTACCTTATTTGGCAAACCATCAATTCAGTTTCGGCTTAAGTCTGGAACACAGAAAATTTGATCTAAACCTCAGCGGTCGCTACATGGATCAAATGCGAACTGCGCCTGGTCAGGGTGCCATGATAGCTTCCGAAAGTACTGATGCATACTTTGTTATTGATGCCAGCGCAAACTATCAGCTACACAAGAACTTCGGACTCTTTCTGAATATGACCAATATTAGTGATGAAGTTTACGTTGTTTCTCGTCGCCCTGCTGGTTTACGGCCAGGGATGCCCAGAGCATTCAACGCTGGAGTAAAAGCACGATTCTAAGCCCCGAGTCTCCACTTCTGAACCAAGTCGCCAGGATCGCTGTTATATCATGTGTTCAATAAGTGATCAGCTTTAGCATCAACAGCACTTCATGACCAGAACCATCTTTATTTTCATTGCAAGTTTGCTTATTGCCTTCCCGCTGGTTTATGCCGCAGGAGACATCTCCGTGAAAGATCAGCTCCTGTTATGTACTCCTTTTTTGCTCATTCTGGGTATTCCTCATGGAGCTATAGATAATGTGCTTTATCTTAGAAAGAAACAGGATCAAAACCTAAGGTTCATTGGTATTTACCTTCTTGTTATCGCATTGAATGTTGCCATTTGGTTGATCATACCCCAATTGGCCTATGTTTTATTTCTTCTGCTATCCGCCTTTCATTTTGGTCAGTCGCAGTTTTCACATTATCTTAAAAAGCCGAAAGTCAAGCATCTCATCATTTACATCAGTTGGGGGCTGAGCGTGCTGTCTGGGCTTGTTTACCTCAATCTGCAGGAGATCCATATGATCATGAATGAGTTTAGCGAGTTTGATCAGTTCAGGACCTTACACGAGACCAGCCTTATGGCTGCGATCTTCTTTGGTTCAACTGCGGTTACCATCATTACACTCTTGTTATTCACAGGCAAAAAGCTCATCAACACAGAAACACTGATCATGGAGAGTTTGGTGTTATCCTTGATCCTTGTGAGTTTTTACCTACTGCCTCTTATCATCGGCTTTAGCCTGTATTTTGTCATCCTTCATTCACTCAAGGTCTTGCGTGAAGAGTACGGCTTTTTGATTGAAGAAAAAGATGTGTTATCCATTTTGGACTTCACCAAACTGGTGGCGCCATTCACCCTGTTCTCACTATTTGGGATTGGGATATTATTTGCGATGATCCATTTTAAGATCATCGATCTTCCCTACGGTTATTTATTACTTATCGTGATCTCGTCGATCACCCTGCCTCATGTATTTGTAATGAATCGCTTCTACGATCAGCTCTTTAGCAGAAAGATATTTCGAAAGTTCATCTGAATGCATTCATCAGTCTGTCTAATGATAAATACCGGGTTACGATCAGTCTAGCTCGCAGGTGATGGTATTTGTGGCAGTATACTGAGCTTCACCAGTGCCATAAGTGTTAATGGTAACTGATTCATAGCTATTACAAATGCTCTCTCCTTCGTCCTTTTTTGCTTCGTAGCTATTCCTGAAGGTTGTGGCAGTAGTAGTTGGTGCACGGTAAACCCCAAACTGGGTATAGCCTGTTGTTGTGTAGGTTTGAACACAGGCACAACTAAATTCCTTTTTGCACGCAGTCAAGGAAAACCCCAAAACAATGCAGAAGAGAAAACACAATGACCTCATACTCTCAATTTTAACTTGGGCTCCAAAAATAGATTAAAACTTGCATATTGATCACATATTGATATTAGGTGAGAAAATGATCGAGTGTTGAGGGTAGGTTCAATAACCAACCCGTGAGGCTGTATCGATTCTTCTTTGACTTTAATACGCGGTGTGGGAGTTCAGCGCTCTTAAACATCACACATCGATTGGCTATTGGTTCTATGATCACCGAAGTCTTGTTTTTAAGAAATAGCTCTAGTTCTCCCCCATCGCCATTTTGCCAATCTGCATTGAGGTAGATCACCAGCGAGATCATTCGGTTATTATTTCCCTTAAACTGGTCGAGGTGTTTCACATAGTGAGTCTGTGGAGGATAGTTGGCGAAGTGAAATTCATAGCCTGAAAGGCTAAGGAAGCAATAACGCCGAAAAAGGCTTAGTGTATCATCCAAAATTTCCCATAATTCATGAAGGTGAGTATCTCGTGCTCTTTCCAACCAAAAAGTATGATCTCCTATGATCTCAGTCTGTATCGTATTATTGGAAAGGGCTCCCACACCAGCCTTTGAAAATTCTGGAAGATTTTGGATAAAGTATCCTCTGATCAGCTCGTAAAGTTCATCGGGTATGAATTGGTCAATGACCACATAATCCATTTCAGAAAGCTCGTCCATCCAGGAGAGGCATTTCTCAAGTCCATGGGTACTCTTCAATTCATGACATTGTTTAGATGTCGGTGAAGGTATGCCATAAACTAAGAATAATAACTACGATCTCTGACCTCAATAAACTAGGCTGTTCTTAAACCGAGTTTATCAATCTTCACAAAATGCTGGAGGAAAAGATCCTCTGCCATAGGGTGTCCGAGATCACGCGCCATTAAAAGTTCTTCCTTCGCTTTATTCAGGTTAACTCCGATCTTCAGGCTTATCTGCGCTTTGCGGTATAGCAGGTCTTTGTGGAATGGCTGCAATTTTAAGGCTTTCCTGTAGAGTTTATAGGCTGAAGCCAAATCATCCAGTTCTTCAAGGATCAGTGCTTTCTCAAGATAAACCTCAGGAAGATCTGTTTTCCTGATGATGAGTTCATCCAGGTCTTTTATCGCAAGATGAAAAGATCCAATATTTCTAAGGATGCTCGCCCTCATTAGTCGAGCTTTATGATTGTTAGATCTTAAATTCAGCGCCTTGTTTAGGTCCTTTAATGCGCATTCATCTTCATCACGGAAAGAAAAAAGCTCTGCTCGCACCAAAAATGCACGATCAAATTGAGGGAATTTTAAGATCGCTGAGTTCAGTAATCTAAGCGCTTTTTGAAACTCTCTGAGTTTTGTAGCACTCTCTGCGGCTCTGCACAATGCATGATAATCATTGGGTTTAACCATGATCATCTCTTCGTAATAGCGCAATGCTCTTGCATATTCTCCCAATTTAAAGTGAAGGTCAGCTTTCTCTTTGAGATCTCTCAACCATGAGTTGATTCTGTGGTTGGGCACCCAGTTCAAGAGCTTAGTATCGATGATCAGCTTTCCATTTTCATCTCGAAGCATTTCATAGAATTCTCTGCAGGTGATCTTAACCTCATCTTCCCATTTCACCCCTGCACTGTATGCCGACCAAATTCGCATCGCGTATTTCTTAAGTGTATCCCAGGCGTGTACATTAAATTGAACTGGTCTGGCAATTGCTCTTAATCCTGTATTCGCTGTCGTGTTCATCCTTTCTGATTTTAGTTTAACAATCAATGATGAAGCGAAGAAATGAGTTGAGAACGTAATCTATTTACGTGGGGATATTTTTTTGATTCCTGATTGTTTTATCAAGCTAATACGAGTGTATTCTTATTCTCCTCAAAAGCTATCTTCGCGGCCTGAAAAAAGGAATACAATACATGCTGATCTCTGCAGCGGGCTTTTCGCTCATGCAGTTGTGCGTTAAATTCCTTGGTCATCTTCCCGTAACTGAGCTGGTACTCTTTCGTTCTATTGTATCTATTGTAGTTTCATGGATCTACTTGAAACAAGTAAGGGTAAATCCACTCGGAAATAACCGCAAGGTGCTCCTGATGCGCGGCATCTTTGGCACCATTGCTTTGAGCCTATTCTTCTTCACCTTACAGAATTTGCCGATCTCCACCGCAACCACTATTCAGTACCTCTCTCCTGTATTCACTGCTCTATTTGCCATATGGATCTTAAAGGAGAGCGTTAAACCCATTCAATGGTTCTTTTTTGCTTTGGCCATCGCCGGCGTTGCTGTGATCAAGGGTTTCGATGAAGAGGTAACCTATACTTATCTCATTGCGGGGGTGGTTTCTGCCATGTTTGCAGGCCTTGCCTATAACTGTATTCGTCTTTTAAAGGATAGCGATCATCCTGTGGTGATCGTCATGTACTTTCCCCTGGTTGCAATTCCTGTGATGGGCATACTCAGCATTTTCAATTGGGTCACCCCCGCTGGCTGGGATTGGATCTTACTCTTGCTCATGGGCTTGTTCACCCAGGTGGCTCAGGTATTCATGACAAGAGCATGGCAGGCCGAAAAAGCCAATAAGATCGCCAGTTTGAAGTATGTAGGGATCTTTTTTGCGCTCAGTATGGACTACTTCATCTTCGGAACCAGTTTTGGACTCATGACCTTTATTGGAATTGCTCTGGTATTATCAGGGGTTGTTTTGAATCTTCGGATGAAATGATCAATGACTTAATTCAAATCTTCCATTCTGAACGAAGACCTCCCCTTCCTGAGTTTTGATTTCACAGACATAATAGTAGAGCCCTTCGGAGTAATTTCTTTCCCAATGCTCAACATCTGTATCTACCGTTACGCCAAGTTCATCTTCAATATCGAGTTGGATACTACAATAATTTTCAGCAGGTAGAAATTGATCATTCACCCCGTCGCCATTCGCGGTAACATGAACCGGCAGATTAAAACAGCTCTCACAAAGATCAACCGAAAATGTCAGTTCATGCTCCTTTGGCGACTTAGTTAGGGCGAGATTAAAAGCATCGTATACTCCGGTTTGACTAAGATAAATGGTGCTGTCTTGCTGAGCAGATCTCCCCTTAAAATGAAGCTCAACTCTTTGCCATTCCTCTTGTTTATAGAATTGATACTTCCCGGGCTCTTCTACGAAGATGATGAGGGTGTCTGAAGGCTTTATCTTAAGGCATTCATGTTCTGAATTGATCTGGGGTTGACATGAATAGCCAATCAAAATAACACAAGTCAAAACAATGAATTTGAACATCTTATTACCTACGAGAACAAAGGCTTCTAAGTTTCAAAAGAAAGGTCGTATTTTCGGCCACTGAATGCATTTGTAAGATGAACGATAAGCTATCGTTTGATAACACAGAATTAGCCTTTAGGCATAAAAGCAACAAAGATCTCAACTTTACGATCTTTATGTTCAGGCTCATGGGAAAGCCATGGCTTGTGAATCTTTTTTCGAAACTCAGTCTTTTTGCCATCAGGTATCATCTTCCCGTGGGAGGAATAATCAAAGCCACTATTTTCAGACAATTCTGCGGAGGGGAGAATTTAAAAGAGTCTGAACCCTCGGTTGCCATGTTGCGCAAAAACAATGTTGAGGCCATTTTAGATTATTCCGTTGAAGGAAAAAACCTCGAAAGTTCTTTCGAAAAAACCCAGTGGGAATTACTTCGCCTCATCGATAATGCCAAGCGTTTCTCTAAAGATCCAACCACTTGTATGAAGATCACAGGCCTCGCCAGGTTCGAATTACTTGAACGGGTTTCAGAAGACCCTGAACAGCTTTCGGAAGAAGAAGGACTCGAATGGGATCGCGTGAACAGACGTGTTGAAGAGATCTGCCAGAAAGCTTACGATGAAGATGTGCGCATATACATTGATGCAGAAGATAGCTGGATTCAAGATGCCATCGATCATTTAGCGGTGAAGATGATGCGTAAGTTCAATCAAAAACGAGCCATCGTTTTTACCACCGCCCAACTCTATCGGCATGATCGTTTGGCATATACTGAAAAGCTGATTCAGGAGGCGAAAAAAGAGCAGTGGTTCCTGGGAATCAAGTTGGTTCGAGGAGCCTACATGGAAAAAGAGCGGGCACGCGCCAAGGAAAAAGGATATGAGGATCCGATCCAACCGGACAAGGAGTCTACAGATCGCGATTATGACGCTTGCTTAAAGCTGGTCGTGGAAAATATCGATAGAGTTGAGTTTGTGGCCGGCACACACAATGAAGAGTCCTGCTTATACTTAAGCCAGCTGATGAAAGAGAAGGAACTGAAAAAAGATCATTCACACATTTATTTTAGTCAGCTTTTTGGCATGAGTGATAACATTACTTACAACCTCGGGGCAAATGGCTATAATGTGTCGAAGTATTTGCCTTACGGTCCTGTTCGCGATACTGTTCCCTACCTGATCAGAAGAGCTGAAGAGAATACGGCCATTGCAGGACAAATGGGCAAAGAACTGAGTCTGGTTCTTCAAGAAAAACGACGCAGAAAAAAGACCTCTTAAAGGCTATCATTCCAACCTTCGACCAAAGGTAGTCTGCCTTCGACTAAATCCTATGTATAGGAACCTTCAGAATCATACCTTTACCTTCTCATAATTTTCTCAGCATATGCGTCTGATAATCATACTATCACTCCTCTTCCCCAGTCTTGTTGCTCAGTCACAATATTGCCAACCTGCGGCAAATTGCTCTCGTGGCGATTTCATTGATGATTTTAATTTCGATAACGGTGCAATTAGCAATCTAAATACTAGAGGGACGAGCTGTGGTTTTCCCTGGAATCCTGGTCCTGCTTACTGGAATACCAACCTAAGTGCAACGGTATATGAAGACAGCAGCTACAGTTTCCAACTTGGCTCGGGAAACAGAAATCAATATTTTGCCATTTGGGTAGATTGGAATCGGGATCAGGATTTTGATGATGCCGACGAGTTTGTGTACAGCACTAACATCGCAAACTCAACTTTTAGTGGGAGTTTTCGAAGCCCGACAGGAATAGAACCCGGGTCAACCAGAATGCGGGTAAGAAGCTCAAGAAGCACCACTTTTGGAGCATCAGATGCCTGTATTAATGCATCATTTGGAGAAACCGAAGACTACCTGCTAAGTCAGAATATCAGATATGCTCCAATAGCTAATTTCAGTGCAAACTCAGTTAATGCTGGAGTGAACTGTGCCATTCAATTTAACAATACAAGCACGGGTTATGGGTCACAATTCAATTGGGATTTTGGTGATGGCTCTACTAGCACAGTCGAGAACCCGAGTCATGCTTATACAAGTCCGGGAACTTACAACGTCAGTTTAACTATCACGAATTCGATAGGGAATGATACGGAGGTCAAGAACGGGTACATCACCGTGACAGCTTCTGGAGGGCCCAGTTCTCCTAACTGCACTCCGAGCGGAGGAGCTTCTGCGGCAGGTTTTGGGATCACTAGTCTTCAATTTGGTAGCTCAAATTTGAGTTCGGCGGACGCTCAAACGAGTGGATATGAAGATCTGTCCTGTCTTCCCATTCAACTTACCCAGGGGCAGAGCTATACCATCAATCTAAGCGGCTCCAATCAGGCTTTACAGAATTATCGGGTATGGATCGACTGGAATGGTGACGGCTTTCTGAGTAACAATAATGAGTTAGAGCTAAGCCTTAATAATCAAAATAGTGCAAGCGGATCGATCACCGTTCCACAATCAGCGGTTCTAAATACTGCATTGAGAATGCGCGTGGCCGGCGTTTATAATCTGACAGCTCCTTTAAACAACAACTTCGACGCCTGTTCAAATTTGAATAACGGTCAGATCGAGGATCGTTCTATACGTATCGTTCCAAACACGAGTGCACCGGTGGCAAACTTTAGCGCTGACCCACAGTTCAATTGTGATGGAGTAGTACAGTTTAACGACTTAAGTACATCCGTTCCCAGTTCATGGGCATGGGATTTCGGCGACGGAAACAGCTCTAATCTTCAAAACCCCAGTCATACCTACACAGCGAATGGTACCTACACGGTTAAATTGACTGTCACAAATAATTTCGGATCAAATCAGTTAACGAAGTTCAACTACATTACTGTGAATGGTGCGAATCTCGCCAAATCTGCCTGTACCGTTTCAACACAAAGCCACATCAGCGATTATGGGATCTATAATGTTTCCCTGAATACGATCAATAAAAGCTCATCTGGAGGAGAAGTGGGTTATGAAGACTTCAGCTGTGAGCAAAACACAAATTTGATCAAGCAACAAGATTACACCCTCGAAATAAGAACAGGGAATTCGAATCCTGAAGATGTGCGAGTTTGGATCGATCTGAATGATGATGGAAGTTTTGGTTCAAATGAGCTGTTGGTCACCAGTACCAATAAATACTTCCATAGTGATACCATTACAATTCCTGGTTCAGCGGTGAGCAATAAAGCATTAAGGATGAGGATCTCTTCTGATGTGGTAGGAAGTAATCAGGGTCCCTGCGATGATGTCACCTTCGGGCAGGTTGAAGATTACAGCGTAAGAATAAGTGACAATCCCAATGCAATTGTGGCAGACTTTACTGCCGACTCAACTATTAGCTGCACGGGTGATATTCAATTTAGTGATCTTACCACCAATAATCCCAGCGGGTGGAATTGGAATTTTGGGGATGGCGGAACAAGTCAGCTTCAAAACCCTCAACACAGTTATACGAACCCAGGCTCCTACACTGTGAGTCTTGTTGCAACTAAGGCTTCAGCTTCAGATAGTATTGGAAAAGATGCTTTCATTGTGGTTGATCCACAGGTTTGTCAGCAGATAAATATACCGGAGAATTCAACAGGTACAAGCTTAACTTCTTGTGCAGGAAAGATCTACGACAGTGGTGGAAAGGCTAATTACGCCAATAATACTTTCGGAAGACTTACTATTAGCCCTTCTAATAGCTCAAAGGTTGAACTCAGATTCAACTCATTTCGCTTTGGCAGCGGAGATTACCTAAAGATCTATGACGGTCCTGATACCAACAGTACCTTGATCGGAACCTACACGGGCGCCTCATTGAGCAAGGGAAGCGTGATCATAGGGAACAGCGGAAGCTTAACTTTAGTACAATTTTCTGATGGTAGCTTAACGGATGTTGGTTTTGAGGCCTTGTGGTCTTGTACCCGAAACCCAAGCAGACCTAGTGCTTTCTTTGAGGCTGACTCAACAGAATCATGCAAAGGTTTTGTCAATTTTACTGATCTGAGCTCCAACAACCCAACATCCTGGAGGTGGGACTTTGGAGATGGAGGTTCTTCTAATTCTCGGAACCCGCTCTATTTCTATGCCAATCAAGGAATCTATACGGTGAGGCTTATAGCAAGCAATAGCTTTGGAAGTGATACACTCACAAAAACGCAATACATCAACGTGAACAATAGTTTTTGTTTTCCTGACTCAAGAGAGGAACACCTGGCCAAAAGCTTAAGAATATATCCCAATCCATCCAATGGAGAGGTAAATATAGCCCTTGAAAGGGTGTTTGATGGGCTAAACATTGATCTGATCGATATGCGTGGCAACATGATACAGCGTCATCAATTCAACTCACTGGTCGACGGAGTGATCACTCTTGACCTAAATGAACTCAGCAGCGGATTATATCTTTTGCGCTTCAGATCTGATAATGAATCAATCATTGAAAAGCTTCGTATTGAATAAGCTGCAATTCACACTCAGCCTTCTCATTTTATGTTGCTTCAGTGTATTGAAGTTACATGCTACGCATGATGTTGGCGGTAACATTGCTTATGAGTTTTTGGGCGATCCTGATGGTGATGGACAATACACCTACGAAGTAACCCTAACCACTTATCAAGATTGCCAATCGATCTTTTGGCACACTCAACCCGGAGGAACCTTTCCTTTGGCAACTCAGGATATCGGAGTTTATGAAGGATTTGACACTTCTTCAGTCCTAACCAGAATAAGACAAGTATCATTGAGTCTCATTGATTCCACCCGGATAGAGATATCTCTTCCCAGTGGTTGCCCCTCCCCTCCTTCATCCGTTTGTGTTTACGAGGTAACCTATCGCGGCAGGGTGGATGTACCCATCACATTTCAGGGATATCATTTCATTTTCGATAAGTGCTGTAGAAATGTCTTAACCAATATCCGAAGTCCGCAACCCCCATCCCCAGGTGGTAGCGGGGTAGTTTATCATGCATGGACCTCTGGACCACTTTCGGGAAACTCCTCTCCAAACTTTACTGATCTTAGCGTCCCCTTCATTTGTGTTGGAGACACCACCCCAATTTTGAATACGGCCGTCGACCCTGATGGTGATCAACTGCTATTTTCTTTTGAGAGACCTTATGATGGTCTTGCTCAGAACACAGGTTTCAGCCCACCTCCAACTTACAATTGGCCACCTTCACTAGTGAATTATTTCCCAGGATACAGCGAAAATGCTCCTTTTGGATCCGGTGGTTATGCCTTTATCAATGGCTTCACCGGGTATACCGAATATTTCACTCCCACCGCTGGTTCATTTGGGGTTACCGTCCAGATCAAAGAATTAAATTCCAACGGAATTTTAGTTGGCTTTTCAAGAAGGCATTATCAGTTTCAAGCTTTACTGAATTGTCCGGTAAATCAATCTCCTCGCCTGTCTAGTATTGGTTCGAGTGGTCAAACTTCCTACACTGTAGAAGAAGGAGACTCAATATGCTTTGACATCATTTTCACTGACCCTGACGGTGACAGCTTGAACTTTAACAGTAGCATTACTGGCTCTATCTTCAATTCATCCATCACCAACCCAAATGCCACTGCAGGCGCTTTTAGTTTCGGAGATAGCACAGCAACCAGTGAATTTTGCTGGAACACAGGTTGTAATCAGGGTCGCAGTTTACCCTATCAATTTACCGCTACAGTGAAAGACGCTGGTTGTTATCCACGAGAAGCTTCTGCAGTTTATACGATCACCGTCAACGATTTTAACGGCCCTTCGAATATCACTGGTCAAAATATTGTTTGTGCTGGTAGTCAGGCGGTCATTTACAGCACTGATTCTATTCCTGGCGCAAGCTACCAATGGACAATCATAGGTGGAACACAAGTGAGTGGAGGAAATACGAATAACATTAGTGTTGATTGGGGAAATGGTCCTGGTGGCACAGTACAAGTTAGAGCCACAAGCGAGTTTGGGTGCCCCAGCGATCCTATAGATATTGCGGTGACAGTCTTGAACTTTCCTTTTGATGCAGGGAACGATACGAGTATATGCGCCGGTGATACTGTTCAGATTGGTGGTAGTCCAACTGCTCCTGCCGGATTTGACATTAAGTGGACCCCTGCTTCCAGCCTTTCAAATGACAGTATTCAAAATCCATTCGCATTTCCAACAAGCACCACCACCTATCAACTTCAAGTTACCGATACTCAGGGATGTCGCATCGTAGATTCAGTGACCGTTAATGTGGGCACCCTACCAAACGCCTTTGTGAGTAATGATACCACCATTTGTGCTGGAGATATCATTCAGTTAAACGCTGGCGGTGGAACCTCGTATTCCTGGTCACCCGCTTCAGGACTATCTGCAACTAATATCCCAAACCCTACGGTAAATATTAGTGCCACACAGACCTTTGTAGTGACCATTAGCAATGCAAGTCCATGCCCTTTTGTTGATTCCGTTACGGTAACGGTCTTTAACCCAAGTTTGGTTGATGCTGGAACGGATACCTCAATTTGTTTTGGGAATAGCTTTGTTTTAGGTGGGAATCCAACCTCAACTGGGGGCTCGAGTTTTAATTGGAACCCTTCCGCATTCTTGAGCAGTGATACTGTGGCTAACCCTGTCTTCACCCCTCCAAATCCTGGGGTTTTCACGTTTCGTGTTACTGCAACGCTGAACTTTGGCTGCACAGCCACCGACAGCCTGACGGTGACGGTTGATCCTTCTCCAAATGTTCAGGTCAGCGCTAACCGCCTTCGTATTTGCGAAGGAGATACCACCCTGCTTGTTGGTACAGGAGCTTTGACCTATCTATGGATGCCCAACATCTCCCTTTCTGATTCAACGGGAAGTCAGGTTATTGCCAGCCCTTCAGATTCTTCCAGTTATGTTCTCATGGGCACCGACATCAACGGTTGTACAGGAGCAGATACTGTCAATATTACCGTAGAATCGCTACCAAGGATCATCACAGATTCTGTGATCTTCATTTGTAGTGGAGATACCGTCGAAATTCAGGCAAGTTCGGGAGTCGGAATCACTTACAACTGGCAATCCTTTCCAGCACTCAACTATATATCATCCAACAGCATTAGAAACCCACTTATATCTCATAGCGTCCCCGGATCGAGTATCATTGTTCAACTCGATGCAAGTAAGAGCTCTGTGGCGAATTGTAGGAACCTCGATACCTGCATTGTACTTGTAGATACCGTAGTTCCAACGGATGCCGGCCCTGATACTCTTGTCTGTTTTCCCGATTCTGTGATGATAGGAGGAAACCCAAGAGGTTTTGCCGGAACGATCTTTTCATGGACCGGATTCCGAATAAACGATAGCAGCCTGGCAAACCCAAAAGTGAATCCGGATGTGCCCTTCACCTACACACTGAACACTCAGAATGGCAGCTGTATTGGACGAGATTCAGTATTTGTGGATGTTCGACAAAAGCCTGACATCGAAGTAACACCCGACAGCATTGATTTTTGCATTGGTCAATCTGTACAACTCAATACAAATATCATCAGCGGAGTGATTTCAAGCTATCAGTGGATACCTGCAGATTCTTTGAACAACGACAGCATCTCCAATCCTATAGCGAATCCAACTGATACCACCTTGTACATACTTGTGGCCAGTGATACCGATGGCTGTTTTGACACAGATTCAAGCTTCGTTGCTGTTTATTTGAGTCCACCGATCTCAATTTTTGATACCACCATATGTGATGGAGACACGGTTCAATACAATAATGACCCTAACTTCAGCTACTCCTGGACTCCTGCCACGCGAATAAGCAACCCGAATGTTCCAAACCCATTGATCTTTCCAAATGACACCACAGTTTACCGCGTTGAGGTCAGCAATAGTTCTGGCTGTTTTGGAAGAGATTCAGCGCAGATCAGCGTTATACCACAACCGAATTTTGAGATCTTTTCAGATACTGCGATCTGTAGAGGTGACACTGCTTCTCTAATGGCAATTGGAGGAAGTCCAACAAGTTTCATCCAATGGTCACCAACAACCGGACTTGATAATCCTGGTGCTACAAATCCCAAGGCCTCCCCTACAGTTACGACTGAATATACCGCTACTTTGAGAAATGCAGGAATATGTCCAGCGAGCAAAAAACTCACGGTTACCGTTAATCCGATCCCAAGTGTGAGTGCAGGAAGAGATACGTCTATTTGTTTTGGAGCTAGTGTACAGCTCAATGCAGGTGGCGCACTTGATTATGTTTGGTCTCCCGGAGAATTCTTGAATGACAGCAATCTTAGAAACCCCATAGCCAGTCCATTGCAGCGCACTCAGTTCATTGTAACTGGATCCGATAATATTGGTTGTAGCGACAGGGATACCGTCGAAATAAGGATCGATGCCCTTCCTTTTGTTGATGCCGGACCCGACCGCATTGTTTGTAACCTCGGTGATATTGCCACTCTAGGGGGCTCCCCTTCTGTCCAGGTCGGTAGTTTTTCAACCTGGAATAATCCAGGGCTTCTGAACGACCCAAATATTCAAAACCCAAGGACCATTGTTACTCAGAGAAGAAGCTTTATTCTGCAAGCAACGGATACGAATTCATGTAGGAACTCTGACACAGTAATTGTGGACGTATTTGATGTTGAGGTGAATACCATCGACGATCAGTGCTCAGGAGTTCAGGTTCAATTACCAGCCGCTGAAGTGATAGGTACAAAACCATTCCAGTACAGTTGGAAACCTGCGGGTTCCTTTGTAGATCCGAGCCTTGAAGAACCAGTTCTACTCACAAGTTTCGATCAGACCTATACCCTGGTAGTAAGAGATTCAAATAATTGTGTGGACAGCAGCAGCTTTGATCTTTTCATCAAATCGAGCCCAAAATCAGTACTTGATTTTGAGGTGATCGCAGATTGTGATCAGGCAGTTTTCATCGGTGAAAACCGAAGTGTGGATGCGGATAGCATACAGTGGCAATTTGATGGTGAGTTTACTAACGCTGAGCAGGTTGAATTCAATATAGACTACAATGATGATTTTGAGATCAGCTTGATATCATGGAAAGAGAATTGCCCTGATACTGCTAAGGTGGCAGAGGCAACCCTGGACTTTGATGACTACTTTCAGCTTGAACCGCCAAATGTTTTCACCCCTAATTTCGATGGAAAGAACGATCTTTTTGAGGTCAATAAAGGAAATAGGCTTTATTCCTGTACCGAGGTATCCGTCTTTAATCGTTGGGGACAATTGATCTTTACTTCACAAGGTCCCAATCATGCCTGGGATGGCAGAACATTTTCAGGACAAGAGGCAAGCGAAGGAGTTTACTTCTATCGAGTTGAAGTGAATGGCAGGGCCAAAAACGGATACATTACTTTGATGAGATAGATCAGAGTGTTTCTAAAAAACATCGGCAATCGTTCATAAATCGTTTGGCTTGCCCTTTTTTAGTTTTATGATCTTTTAGAAAGATCTTTTCTCCTTTTGATGTTTTAAACTCTACCCTCACACTCGTTAGTCTAGAGGAAGAGAGTGAGAGGATCTGCTCCTTAGTAATTTCAAAGTAACTATGAAGCAGCCAGGTGGACCAGGGTCCTGGCCTTAGCGGTCCGTAACTTGCCGCTGGACTGGGAGTTAACTCAATTTGATCTCCATTTTCGCATTTTAAACTAAAGCGACATTCTGCATCATAATAGATCGAGTCCGTATTTAAGGCTTTGATACTCGGGTGTCTGACCTCATATGAAACACATAGTTTTTTATCATCTCCTCCTTTGACCAAATGCGTAGTGATCGATGCTTCAGGCACATGATATATAAACGCGAGCATGTAGGTTTTGAAGGAATTTTCGAATACTGGAAACCGCAGCCATGTGGACTTCTTCAAACTATCAGGGAGCTCTTTGTAGATCCTTTCTGTTGCGGGAAACTTATTATAAAACCTACATTTCTTTTGAGCTTTAGCAGCATCATTGGATACCAGCAAAAGAGAAAAAGTAAAAATCACAATGAAGCCTCGCATCTGCACAAATGGTTCTATTGAGCCGGAAAATTAACAGAATTTAGAAACTTGGACAAGGAATGAACATCTGAGAAGGACGTCTACGCTTGCGCTTGTTACTTGGGTCGGACCACTCCCAAACAATGGCTACTTCATGTGCACCTCCAGAAATTGAAGGAGTTAATGATGAAATGGTCACATCATAAGAATAGCCGATCTTAAAATCATAGATCGTATAGCCTAACAAAGCGACGATCGCTTCATTGTTTAGATGCACTCCAGGGATCTCTTTAAATGGAAAGCCCCTATACCATGCGCCGAAAATGAACGGATCATAACTCACATAACTGCCAATTTCAAGTTGATCCCAATCCAATTGTCGCTTATAATTTGCTGCAAGTAGCAAACTGGCGATCGTCTTGTGTTTAATATTCTGCTTAAGCGGGATCTTGTATCCAGCATGCGCACTATACTTCATGGGTAGAGGAGCCTTTCCTCCTACTAAAGACTGGTTCGGCTGATTCAAATGGTGCACGGCAACACCCAACCAAAAGTCTCGACTATAAAGTACCGTACCTGAATTGATATCCATATAGGACACGGACTGACCAGTGTAAGCGGCCGATGAAGCAGAACTTGTATTTCCTGTTAAAAGTTGATCACCAAAGATCAGGTCATCATAGTTTATGCTGCGCTGTCCGAAGTTGAATTGAAGCCCGGTTTTCCATGCCCATTTTCTGTTAAGTCTCACCTTATATGCATAAGAAACTCCCACAGTGGTATTACTCAGCGCTGCAGTTCCTGCTTCATCTCTGGTGGCAATGATTCCGAGACCAGAATTAAAATATTCAAGGTTGTGATCGTAGGCTGCTGTATAGGATACAAAAGAAACAGAGTTCGGTACTGCGGGCCACTGGTTTCGATAATTGGCCGTGATCCTACTTTGTTCTGTATTCCCTGTAAAAGCAGGGTTCAAGTACTGAGGAGCCGCATAAAACTGTGAAAACTGAGGGTCCTGAGCTTTAGCTGAGAACACAGATGCACAAAGTATTATGAGAAATAGCTCTCTCATCTCAGTAATGTAACCTCCCCTGCTAATTCAGTTTCTTGCTGGTTGGCGAATTTTACCACCGCCCGCCAGACATAAACATCCTGCTGGAGCAGCTCACCCGTGATCTGGTGGTATCCGTCCCAACCAATTCCGATGTCTTTCGACTCAAACACCAACTCTCCCCAACGATTGAAAATCATGAGCTGATACTGTATAACCCCTTCAAATTGAGGGAAGAAAATATCATTCCTGAATGAATTTCGATTATAGCGTCCACCGTTGGGCCCAGATGGATCCGGAATAAAGGCATTTGGAAAATCCACAAAGCCTTTACTATCTGCAAACACCGCATCCTCCACCGAAAATGTATCTGCACAACCCCATTCGTTATCCGCATAAAGAGTAATGGTATATATCCCTTTCTCCTGATAGAAGTGTTCTGGGGATTCTTCTGTTGAAGTAGTGCTATCTCCAAAATCCCATAAGTAAATGGAAGCATCTCTTGACAGGTTGTAGAGATTTATGGGTTGGGTTGGAACGATCACCTCATCCGGAGCTACATCAAACAGGGCTATCGCCTCAGGTCGAACGATCACACTATCGATCTTATTTTCTGTTACAGGTACGCCGTCGGGACCCACTACCGTGAGAGAGACGGAATAGGTTCCCGCATTAAAATAAGTATAAGGAGCTGGGAATTCTTGTTTACTCGTACCTCCATCACCAAAGTTCCAGGTGAAATCCACACCGTATTGGGTATTATTCTCAAAGTCGATGGTTAGCGGTCTGCAGCCCTCACCTGAACCACTGAAGTTCACAACGGCTCTTGGAGGCTCAATAACAATCCGTTGCGTAGCTGTATCTGCACAATTTTCGCTAAAAACATATAGTACAATATCAAACTCACCCCATGTTCCGTAAGTATAGGCTCCAGGATTTTCTGCACCAGATGTATCCATATTATCAAAGTCCCAGAGATAATTCCAGTTTCCAACATTGCTGTTGTTTGTGAGCGTTACCGTTGCCGAAGGGAACTTTTGTGTAACAGGTGTTGCTGTAAAAGCAGCTACGGGCTGAGGGTAAACGGTCACCGTAGAACTTGCAGTATCGCGACAGCCCTGAGGGGAAGTTACCACAAGGTTTACATTGTATGTTACGTTACTTGTAGTGGTGTTTTGGAATGAGTGACTCGGACTCGAAACCACATCTGTTCCTCCATCGCCAAAATTCCACGAATAGGCCTGCACATTCGTGGATTGATCAACAAAATCCACATCCAGAATATGACATCCCGCTGTATCACTTTGGCTGTATTTTGCCTCCACCAACGGATAAACCTCTATTTGCTGAACACTGGTGTCTCTGCAACCATTCACTGTTTCAACAATCAGCTGAAGATCATAGAATAAAGAACTATTCGTTGGGTTTGGATAGCGGTGTGTTAGGGAAACCGCATTTGACATGCTGGTATCGCCATCACCAAAATCCCAGAAACTCTGACTCGCGAGAATGGAGGTGTTCTGCACTTGTAAATTGAATGGCTGACAGGCCGCAGTGCTATTTGGCGTAAACCTGGAGACCGGATCTGGGTAGATCAATATCTCTGTTTCAGCCGTATCCCTGCAACCATAAACGGATCGAACAATTAACCTAGGATTGTAGCGTACATTGCTTCTACTTGTATTTCTAAAAACCTCAGAAACTGTGGCGGCAACAGAAGTGTTTCCATTGTCAAAATCCCAGTCGTAGAACTGCGCACCAAAAGAAGTATCACTGAAGTTCACTCTCACCGGGTTACACCCAAGGGTATCAGAAGCTATAAATCCGGCTCCAATAGGGGGATAAACAACGATATTACGAGCCATGGTATCTCTGCAGTTAAAGTCTGTTTCAGCAATTAGTCGCATGCTATAATTCTGAGGCGTAACAAGATTATGAGTGTAGCTGTAATTCAGGTTACCAGGAGCCATGGAGGTGTCTCCATTTCCAAAATCCCAGAAGTATCGGATGGCTCCAGCACTTGAATTTGTGATCTGTATATCCAAGGGCTGACATCCGATGGTGTCATTCACCGAGAAAATGGCATTTGGCAATGGATAAATGACCAGGGAATCAACAATGGTATCAGCGCAGCCATAGGTGCTACTGGCTATCATAGTTATACCGCGGTTCAGATTAGTATTGAGTGTGTTGTAGTAGGTATTTCTCGGATTTTGAGCAGTGGAGCTATTACCATCCCCAAAACTCCAATTGAAGTTCTGTGCATTCACCGAAAGATCATTGAAGCTCACGATTAAAGGGCTGCACCCTGCGGTATCACTCTTGCTGAATTCAGCAATGACATCTGGGTATACAGTAACCTGTTTGATAAGGGTATCCTTGCAACCCCTGTCTGTTTCAACGATCAATCGAAGGTCATTGACTTCTGGTTGTGAGTTCGTGTGGGTGTATTGATAACTGAATACGGATGCCGAAGTTGTATCTGTGTCGCCATTTCCAAAATTCCAATCAAAAAAGCTACCTCCTGTTGACGAATTTGTAATGATCAGATCCAATGGTTGACAATTGATAGAATCTGAAAGTGAGAAGATCGCTTCTGGGTTAGGGTGTACAACCACCGTTTGAAATGTAGTGTCGCTACAACCAAAACTCGAAGTCGCCACTAAGCGGACATTGTATCGCACATTGTTGGTTGTTCCATTTGTAAAGATGTGGGTTGGTGTGGGTCCCGTAGCTGTCGTTCCGTCATCAAAGTCCCATGCATAACTTACCGCCCCTATCACAGAAGGCATGGTAACTTGCAGCGGGCTGCAGCCAGAGTCAGGATTCGTGCTGAAACCAAAAATAGGTTCGGGATAAACAGTAATATTCTGAATAGCCGTATCTGTACAACCTCTTGAATTTGTGGCGATCAGTTTGGTTTCGTAGATCTCGATGAAGAGTGTCTTATTATCATAGGTATGGCTTGGGTTGGTCAAATTACTACCGGTGGTATCGCCAAAGTCCCAGGTATAAGAAGTTGCTCCTGTGGAGCTGTTGGTAAAACTCACCTGTAATGGTCCGCAATCCGGTGTGGCATTAGAACTAAAAGCTGCTTGTGGAACAGGGAATACCGTAACGGTATCGGTGATGGTATCAGCGCAGCCAAATGCTGTTTCAGTGATCAGAGTGACTACAAAACTGGTATCCGTAGTGTCATTATTCGAGAAACTATGAGTGGGGTCTGATTGCGTAGACGTATTACCATCACCAAACAACCAGGTGTAGGAAGTTCCGACCAGAGAATTATTTGTGAAATTAACACTTAGCGGGGCGCATCCTGCGCTATCAGACATACTGAAAAGCGCAGTGGGTTTTGGCTCTACGCTGATCACAAAAGTGTCTGAACCCGTGCAGAAGGCAGTTGATGCAACGAGGGTAACAGTGTAATTTCCATTTGCTGTGTACAAATGATTTGGGTTTTGCTGTGTGCTGGTGGTACCATCACCAAAATTCCACGACCAGGTAGTAAGAGGATTGCCGTCTGTAGTGTAGGAGCTATCAACAAAGGTGGCTGTTGCATTCTGACAAACATTCTTTGGATTAAAATTCACAATTGGCGTACTATAGACATCCACCGTGCTTTGTTCTGTATCCTGGCAACCATTGAGGGCGGTTACCAAAAGACTGGGATTGTAAGTGCCTACTGCATTGTAAAAATGATTTCCCGGGTTTTGAGCATTTGAAGTTGTTCCGTCATCAAAGTCCCATAAGTATTGAGCACCATTAACGGAAGTATTTGTGAAACTGACAAGGAAGCTATCACAGCCTGATGCTGGATTTATACTGAAGTTCGCATCTGGCGAAACCAGCACTTCAATGGTCTTGGCGATAGTATCTAAACAGCTTGGAGATCCTCCTACTTTCGAAACCGCTAAAGTGATGGTGTAAGTTCCCGGAATATTATAGGTCTTGTTTCTGGTTCCACCACCGGTAACCTGCCACCCCGTACCATCTCCAAAATTCCATGCGAAGGCATTCGCACCTCCCGAAGAAACATTGAAGGCCTGAAATTGCTCTCCAGCACAAACCGTATCATCACTCAGGTTAAAATCTGCAACCGGTGGGTCTCCGATCACAATCACCTGATAAGCAGTATCGCGGCCACATCGATTGCTATCTGCCATCATTACCGTATAAGTTCCTTTTCCGGGGAATGCGATGGTGTATCCCGGTCGAGCCGGCGGATCGAATGGTTGCCAATCGACAATCGAGTCCCCAGTACCCCAGTGATTCCCGAAGTTCCAATACTCATAACGTTGTGAGGTGTTCCCTTGAGGCACACAATTCTTTGCAGTTGTATTTTGGAATGTTACTACTGTATCTGGATAACACAGATCGGTCGCCGATGCGGTGATCTGTGCATCATCAATATCATAGATCTGAATTGGGTTAAAGGATGCCACCGTTGGTGTTCCGAATGAACAGAAGTTTTCGGCTGTCAGTGTAACCGTGGTAACACAGTTTACCGTATTTCTCTGATAGGTATGGGATACTGTGTCGCCTCCGTTGGTAGAATTGAAATTGAGAATAGGAGATCCATCTCCAAAATCCCAACGGAAGGTCGTATTTGATGAAACATTGGTACTGGCGTTGATGAAACGCATGTCATTTGGAGCACAGATCTGGGTTACCCCACCGAGAGGTATCTGTATTGCAGCATTCACTGCTTCTTCGATAACAACAAGTGCATTTACCACACAACCTGTTGCAGTTTCTGTAAAGGTCAGATTGTAATTGCTTACCCCAGTAGGGTAAGTATGAGATATAAATGCTGGAGGTGTAAGACCTGCACCTGTGGTATTAGGACTCCCATCCCCCCAATTGACCGTGTATGCACCAATGGCCTGATTAGTTTGAAGTATGAGCGTAAATGCTGCAGTACCACAACTTACATAGGTCGGATTATTATTCGCATTTCCATTTTGATCGATCAGCTGAAAACACTGTGCTGAAGCAAAAAATGGGAGCATCAACAAAATGCTCAATAAGAGGCGATATATGAGTTTCCCGTTCAAAGTTTGCAGACGACCTGACTAAGATATAATGATAGTACCTGTACTATCCTTTTTCAGTCTTAAATCTTTGTACGAGGAAAAGCAAAAAAAGATTAAGCCTTAGCGGATATTTGGGTTCTGAAAGGCAGGATTTTCGATGAACGACGAATCATTCAGTGTTTCCAGGAATGCGATGAGTTGTCTTTTTTCTGTGTCAGACAGCCTCAATCCGTTGGCTAAACCTCTCTCTTTCACCATGATCGGAGAAATATTTGGTGAATTTGGATTGACGCCTTCATTGTAGAAGTCAATGACCTCTTCTAATGTTTGAAAACGTCCATCGTGCATGTAAGGAGCCGTGAAACCTAAATTTCTCATGCTTGGAACTTTAAATTTCCCAATGTCGCTAGGATTCTTTGTGTGTTCATAAAG
Organism: Salibacteraceae bacterium; assembly: GCA_965659675.1. Taxonomy (GTDB): domain Bacteria; phylum Bacteroidota; class Bacteroidia; order Flavobacteriales_G; family Salibacteraceae; genus CBFHWY01. The sequence continues at coordinate 26,828 of CBFHWY010000022.1, forward strand.
TCCGGGATTGGGATTCTCATCCAGTCCATTATTCATGAAAAGGTTTGAAGTAAAGAGGATGTTTCCTGATCCTCCATGGCAATGAAAACAGTCACCACCTGGGGGGTCTCCTGCCCTTCTTCTTGGTTCTCTATTGAATATCAGAAAACCCTGATAAGCATCGGGATCTCTAAATGGCGGGATCACTCCCTGAAAGTCAATACCTACTTCTTTGATGATCCGGTCAAATTCTGAACCTGCAGAGATCAATGTCATCTCAAACTGTGCTATTGCATCTACCACATGACTCGAGTCAAAATCTTCTACTCCATAAACCTTCTTAAAGAGTTCAGGATACTCTGGATGACCCTGTAAGGATTTGAGCGCATTGGGCCAGGTATTGTGCATTTCAACGGGGTCAACTACTGGATCGAATGCCTGGATCTTAAGCGTTGGCCTTCTTCCATCCCAGAAAAAAGAAGGAGACCAGGCGAGGTTAAACAGCGGCATGGAGTTCCTTCTACCCGCAACGCCATCGATACCAATCGACACTGCTTTTCCATTGTCGGTAAATCCCCACTTCTGATTGTGACAGCTACCACAACTCTGTGTATTGTCTGCCGACAGAATAGGGTCAAAAAAAAGTTTTTTACCAAGTGCTATTCCTTCTTCTGTCAGCACGAGATCAGACTGAGGCATTGGAGGGAAACCAAAAGGCTGCTCCAACTTGATCGGTTTAGGCAAGCCCTCATTGCCCTCGAAAGTATCGCGATCAAAGACTGGATCCTTAGTACAGGCCCAAAGCAAACCTGCAGTTAGAATACCAAAAACGACATATTTGACCAGTTTTAACATGCTCTACTAATATACAACGACTTTCATTGGGTTTTGGTTCGTTTGATCACCAAAACTGATCAGGTAAACTCCAGGTGTATGAATCTCCACTTTTTGTCTGGCGTCATTCAGGCTTCCTTTCAAAACAACTCTTCCACTGAGGTCCATAACTGAAAACTCCCCGATACCAGATCCTTTTTGCTCTATCCAAAAAATGCCATCATTCGGGTTTGGATAGGTCGAAAGACCCACTGGACCTGGCTCCGGGTTATCATCAGAAAGAGGATAACAATTGCTGATGGAATGAACAGCTTTTTCCAGATTCAGCCGTCCACCTGATACCAGTTTGTTTCGGAAGGCAGGAAAAGTATCTACACCCGCATTCAGCAAGTAATCTTTGATCACCAAAGCAAGACTATCATAATCCTGATCAGCGAGATCCTGAAGCTCATCACAAAGTGTAGAATACATCAACCCAATACTACCGGCGATCATAGGAGCTGCGTATGAGGTTCCACTTTTTGAAGAGTAATTACTGTTGACCGTGGTTGAAAAGATATCGACTCCAGGGGCGGCAATGTCTATACTTAACGGACCAAATGCCGCTCCCGGAGTAGAAGAAAGCTCATCATTTCGATTACTTGAGGTGACGGCAATGAGATAATCACTTGGACAAGTTGTTGGGATATCACCCTCAACATCTACATTCTGGCTCCAATTTGCGGTAGCAGCTACACTAAGAACTCCTTCCTCACCCATGCTATCGAACATTCCGCACCATAAAGGATAGTCTTGTGGTTTTGCCCGGTCAATGCCAAAAGAAGAATTACAGACCACAACGTAAGCACCTGAATCGCCATTGGTTTCATTGTACTTCTTCCTCATTTTATATACATAGTCGTACGCTTTTACCACTGTCGCTTCATCTGACGTTAAACCCATAACAGGCAAAATCTTGGTGTTCCAACTAACTCCTGCTATCCCTTCACGATTGTTTCCTTTTGCTGCAGCAACACCTGAGACCAGGGTACCGTGACTTTCCGGTGTGATATTGCCATCATCATCATAGGCATTCCATCCATTCACATCATCTACATAACCATTCTGATCATCGTCAATACCGTTTCCAGGGATCTCATGTGGGTTGATGTAGTAGTCAAGATCAAGGTGCTGAATATCAAAACCCTCGTCAACCACGGCGATAACGATCTCTTTTCCGTCTCGGCTTATTCCGCCTGTGGCGATATCCCAGGCTTCAGGGGCGTTTATTTGTCTCATATACCATTGGGCAGAAAAATTTCCATCATTCGGAATGTTTAGCCTTTTCTTTATACCCGTGTGGTTAAGCTGAACGTGTTCAAATAATTCAGTTGATCTTAATTCTTCTAAAACGGAAGCAGCATCGCGATCATTGAGATATAGCCGATAGATGCGCTTTGCATCAAATAGTAGTTCTAACTCCTCATTGATCCAATGATTCGCCTGCAAGTAGGATCTCAGCTCTTCCTCAGAGCTTTCTGGTTCTAGTTGAACCAAGATCTGATTTGACACATAGCTCTGCTGAGCCGATGAATTCAGCATAACCAAAAGACAAAATATCGAGGCGATGAAGGCTTTCACAAAAGAATATCTTTGGTATAAATAACGGAATCTGAGCTCAAAAGTGCGACAAAGCCACCAAAAAAATTTCAAAATCTACCGTTCATCAGCAGGAAGTGGTAAAACCTTTACCCTGGTCAAGGAGTATTTGAAGCTTTTGCTAGTCAACCAAGGGGATCGCTACTTCAGACACGTCTCGGCTATCACTTTTACCAATAAGGCCGCGAGGGAAATGAAACAACGGATCCTCGACAGCCTGTCAGACTTTGCCATCAATGGATCAAATGGAGAACAGGCAGACCTTCACAATAAAATTATTGAAGAAACCAACTTAAGCGCTGCTCAGGTCAAATCTCAGGCTGCCGCCGTGCTTAGCCAGATCCTACATCACTACTCAGACTTCCGCATATCCACGATCGACAGTTTCCTGCATCGTCTGATCAGAGCCTTTAGTTACGAATTGGCGCTCTATACAGATGTCAGCATAGAAACGGATGAAGGTGTACTGATCAATGAGGCGGTGGACAGACTTTTTGAGCAGGCAGAAGAAGATAAAGAGTTATCCGATTTTCTCTATGATTTCATTAAGAACAAGACGGAAAGTGACCGAAGCTGGAAATTAAAGCCCGACATCAGAAAATTTGCTTCAAACATCTTTCGTGAGGAATCCAGTTTGCGTGACCTGGAGTTATCCAAACTTGAACTTGCTGATTTCAAAAAAATCAGAACGGAGCTAAGTAAGCGCAATAAAGAAGATAAGGAGCTGATTCAAGAAAAGCTTAGATCAATTGAAAGATCTCTTGACTCAAATGATCTTAGCGAACAAAACTTTTATAAAAAGACTCTATCATTCATCAAGCGCCTCAAAGATGAAGAGAGATTCATGAAAGAAGGTTTTAGCGATGCTCAATTGCGGCTTTTTGAAAGTGATGACTGGGCACACCAAAGTTCCAGCGAGGCTGAAAGGTCGGCTATTGAAAATCTAAAGCCAGAGATTCGTGAGTCTGTAGAACAGTCCCTGTCTAAGTTGGCGATCATTGCCGATCGTAACATCCTTCTCAAGAACATTCACAATCTGGCACTTTATCAAAAGCTGAAGGACCTGATCGACATCATCAAACTAGAGCGCAGATGTATCCACATTTCTGAATTTAATGAAAGGATCGCCAAACTTCTGAGCATTGAAGAGGTGCAATATATCTATGAGCGAACAGGAAATAAGCTATGGCACTATCTGATCGATGAGTTTCAGGACACCTCTAAATTACAATGGTACGACCTCATCCCTCTGGTTCAGAATTCACTTGCTGAAGGCAAGTTCAATTTGGTAGTAGGTGATGCTAAGCAAAGTATTTACAGATTCCGAAATGGAGACATGATGCAGTTTGTGAACCTGCCAGAGGTGCGTGATCCCTGGTCTGCAAAATTGCTCGACTCCTATCGTTTGTTTGAAGCGGCAAGTGAGCCTGACACATTAAAGGACAACTGGAGATCCAAAAAAGAGGTGGTGCAATTCAACAATGAGTTCTATTCCATTTTGAAGAATTGTTTGAGGGAAGACTTTCAGGCGGTGTATGACCAACATGAACAAACTCCCCAGAAATCTGATGGTGGATATGTATCGTTCAAACTCTATGAAAATGAACGACGCGATTGGAATGAAGTATTTGTTTCAGACTGTTTGGATGCAGTGAGCGAATCGGTCGAAGATGGCTATAAACTCTCTGAAATATGTGTGATCGTTCGAACAAAAGCCCAGGCCTCTATGATCGCTCATGCCTTAAGTGAGGACAACAAACAGATCATCACAGAAAATAGTCTGTTGATCATGCACAATGATGCCGTGCAGTGCATCTTACATCTACTCTATCATGTTTCCAGACCTCAAATTGACCGGCACCAGGCTGAGTGCTTAAGGTATTTGCACCGATGCAGGCCCGAAATTGCATGGCAAAATCTTGTGAGGGCAATGGTGAACAAGGAAATGACATTCCTCGAGTGTCTCCATAGCGCCGGCATCAAACCAGATCTGAAGAAGATCAAAGGAATGAACAGAATGGAGCAGGTTTTGGAGCTTTGCCGTGTCTTTAAATTTGACCTGAGTAGAGAAACTGCCCTGGCGCAATTTGTTGAAGAATGTGATTCCTTCGATAGGGACCTGAGTGTCCACCATCACCAGTTCTTTGACTACATAGAAGCACGGGAAGAAAAATTGCAGCTCGACATCCAGCAGAGTGCAGACGCGATACAGATCATGACCATCCACAAATCAAAAGGCCTGGAGTTTCCTGTTGTGATCATTCCATTCACTGATTTTCCTGAGCGGGTGCATGAGAATTTCAGCTGGACCAATGAGCTCGACAAGATCAGTCCGCTCAAAAGTGGATTGATCAATTTGGCCGGAACAGATAAAAGCAGTTTTAATCCGCTTTATGAGGAGGAGAAGGCACTTACACTTGCAGACAACGTGAATATGCTCTATGTGGCTACAACGCGAGCTAAAGAACGCCTCTACATCTATGCAGGATCCTCTAAGAACGGCGGTTTCTATAAGCACCTCAAAGACAGTGTTCCTCAAATGAAGGGATGGGAAGGCGAGAAAGGAATTGTACGTATCGGAAAGAGAAAGGAACATTTGGATACGCATGAAGAGGAAGCAAAGAATGAGCAACACGCATTCTATCTTGGCAACAAATGGATTGAGACCTTTGAACTGAGTCTGCCAGAAAAAAACACTTACCTTCTCGATTGGTCAGACCCCGCATCCAAAGGGAAGATCATTCACGAACTGCTCGCCGAGGCCAAAGACAAGCAAATGATCCTGGATGAACTTGAAAGAATAGCTGAAGAATATCAATGGCCGGAAAGCCAAACCGGCGATGCCAGAAATATGATCCAAAGTCTCCTCGACAAGCCAGAGCTCAAAGCATTCTTCGATTCTGAAAGTCAATTATTGATCGAAAGAAGTTTCGTCTCGGAAAAAGGAGAACTCTTTCGTCCTGACCGCGTGCTCATGAAAGGTGAAGATGTTCAAATACTAGACTTCAAAAGCGGAGAAAAAAAGGCAGAAGACATCAAACAGGTCAAGTTCTACACTGAAGAATTGACAAAGGTCGGCCTTAAGGTCGATCGATCTTTGCTCTACTATATTCAAGATCAAGAGTTAAGTGAATGTTAAGCATATCCACCCCTTGCCTTTAGGCTTTGAGTGTCCTATATTTGTTAGACTAAACCTCTGCTTTATGAAACAACTTATTACATCAATTTTTATGCTTGCCAGCATTTGCTTTGTGAGCTCTGTTTATGCCCAACCAGAGAATGTGGTACGCATGGGTGTTTCCAGTTTCGCAGCAAATCATTTTAATCTGGCTTATGAAAGAGTGCTTGGCGACAAAACATCAGCAAACCTCCAAATAGGTTATGTATATGGCTTTGGCGGTGCAGCTTTGAACACCTCCCAAATAGAAGATATTACAACAGGTTTTGATTTAAGTCCTTTTAGAGGGATTGTGATACATCCTGAGTTCAGATTCTATTCTGCAAAACATGGTGCTCCCAGAGGTTTTTACTTTGCGCCCTACTTCAGATATAGTAACGTAAGCTCGGATGCCACTTATGATTGGGACCCCAATTTACCTGGAGCTCCTCCAAACGTCTTAAGTAGCAATATTCGCTATAGCCACGCTGGTTTAGGCATCCAACTTGGAACTCAATTTATGATCAAGGATATGGTAGCCATCGACTTCTTCTGGATGGGGCCGCGTCTTTATGCTCAAAACACCTATACTTTTACCTTGAATGGAGATCCTGATCCAGGAGGCCTGACAGGTTTGGATATGGCAGATGTAGCCGAAAGTGTTGACCTTGAATCACAAATTGGAGACCTTCCTGTTGTAGGCGGGTTGATAAACTACAGCCAAACGGCATCAGCCGACCAACTTGAAATGAAGATCAAGCACCCAGTGTTCCTATTTCCATGGAGGTTGGGTCTATCTGTTGGATACGCCTTTTAGTTCGAACCCAAAAGAGAATCTCAGATCCCGCTTTTGCGGGATTTTTTTTTACCCAAAAAGTTCTTTGAGCTTCTCTTCCCGGTACTGAAATATCTTGTCAAGCTGGGGCTTCACCACGATGCCGTGCATCATGTCGCCAAGAAAGCCCAGGGGAAGTCGATAGTACACCTCATCCGTACACATGGTACCTCCATCCACTTCTTCAAAAAAATGACTGTGATGCCACATGGCATAAGGCCCCACACGCTGCTCATCGATGAAATGCTTGTTCTTCTCCACTTGAGTGATCTCGGTAACCCAGGTCAGCGGAATCCCCAACAAGGGTTTTACAGTGTAGGTGATGATCTGCCCCGGGTACATCTTTCGTCCTTGGAGGTCATTGGTGATCTTAAAGCCCATATCATCTGGTGTGATGGTCGCAAGGTTAGCTGGATCTGAAAAGAAATCCCAGGCTTCTTTCAATTGGATTGGTACGAATTGCTTTTTTTTGATGCTGTAGATCATGGAAGAGAAACAACTAAAGCTTCGCGAAGGTTCATTTGACCTTTTCATTAAAGGATTTAATGAACTTGAGCTATCTGAGCTCTATGAAATCCTGCAGCTAAGGTCAGAGATCTTCGTCGTTGAACAGTGTTGTGTTTATCAGGATATTGATGGAGAAGATGAGAATGCCATTCATCTGCTTGCAAAAGATGGGCAAAAAATAGTGGCCTATTGTCGAATATTGGCCAATGAGTCTAAAAAGATCAGCTTTGGGCGAGTTGTTGTTCATTCAGATTATCGAAATCAAGGCCTTGCAAAAGGCATCAGTGAAGTATGCATGAATTACATCGATGATAAGTACTCAAAACCTACTGTGGAGATCATGGCTCAAGTATACCTTAAGGATTTTTACTCCAGTTTAGGTTTTAAGGTTGTTGGAGAAGAATTCAGGGAAGATCACCTTCCTCATGTCAATATGCTCAGAAAGTAAGTAACCTAAATAGTTTGTTAGCCAATAGCTAAGTATGAGGATCAAATCTCATGATCAGAGAGAATCTGCTTTTTTAAGTCCTCATACTCCTCTACATCAATTGCTTTGATGGATTCATGCGCACATTCCAAAAGATCCTTGATCAGGTAACGCTCAGGCATGATCCTCGCTTTCAGCTCATAGACCGCATGCCTCTTCCCTATTTGTTGGATCTCAGTCATACTATCTTCATTATGGATTTTGAAAATCGACTTAGCATTTGAATATTTGCGGTACTGAGGAAATTCCATGGAACTAGTATTTGCAACCAACAACAAGCATAAACTCGAAGAGATTCGCGCTTTGCTCGAACCCCGATTCCAGATCAGAAGCTTGGCTGATCTCAATTTTCACGAAGATATAGCGGAGACCGGAACAAGTCTCAAAGAAAATGCCGACATTAAATCAAAAACGATCTGGCAAAAGTTCAGACTAAGTTGCTTTTCAGATGATACAGGCCTTGAAATTGATGCCCTCCAGGGTCGCCCTGGCGTTTACTCTGCTCGATATGCTGGTGAGCATTGCAGTTTTGAGGATAACGTCAATAAAGTGTTGAATGAGTTGCACAAAGTTCAGGATCGAAAAGCGCGATTTAGAACGGTGATCTCTCTTGTACTTGATGGAGAGGTCCACCATTTTGAAGGCATTGTTGAGGGCAGTATCTCTTCGAATGAACAGGGTACAGAAGGCTTTGGTTACGACCCGATCTTTCTTCCCGATGGATATGATCAAAGTTTTGCTGAAATGCCTGCCGATGAAAAAAATCGGATCAGCCATCGCGGACGTGCAGTCCAGAAATTGGTTGATTTTTTAAGGTCGATGGACTAAACTCCGATCAGATGTTGGATCTGTTCGGTAAAGAATTCGCTCAATTTCAGTCCGGCATACTCAGCTTGCTGAGGAATCAGTGAGCGACTGGATAAGCCCGGAGTCGTATTGACCTCGATCAATTTAGGATGACCGCTTTCAAGGACATAATCAACACGAATTACACCTCGGCAATTTAAGATGCGATAGATCTCTTCAGTTAACTTCATGATATTTTGATACTCTGCATCTGTAATTCGGGCCGGTGTTATCTCTTGTGTGCCTTCATCGTGATACTTTGCGTGATAGTCAAAGAATTCCTGTTCAGCAACGATCTCTGTAACAGCAATTGCAACGGCTTTTCCATGTTTAGACCAGGCGCCGCAGGTGACCTCGGTTCCATCCAAAAAGCGTTCGATCAAAACGAGATTGTCTTCCTCGAATGCAAAGCGTATGGCCTCATGCAATTCTTCTTTTTTATTCACTTTACTGATACCCAAACTGCTTCCCGCTTGATTGGGCTTTACAAAACATGGTAAACCAACCTGAGATATGATCGCATCAACATCATATGAATCTCCTTCTCCCAGGATCACTGATTCGGCAGATTCGATGCCAAAAGAGCGGAGGTACCTGTTACAAGCAGCCTTGTGAAAAGTAAGAGAGCTTACGAACACATCGCAATTATTGTAAGGAATACCGATCATATCGAAGTAACCCTGCAGCAAGCCGTTTTCTCCGGGTGAACCATGAATCGTGTTAAATACAGCATCAAAGCGAATCACATCACCATCGATGCTCACACTAAAATCATTTTTATCGATTGGGAATTTCCGTTCTCCAGATTTAAGATACCACTCGTTCTGGTCGATCCATAACTCATAAACCTCATAAGGTGCATTCTTCAGTGCTTCAATTACAGTGGCAGCACTTTTAGCGGAGATCACACTTTCTTCGGAGTAACCTCCACTGATAACAGCAAGCTTCTTCATGCCTTGATTATTGACAAATGAAAGGTACAGCCAAAAAAGCTCTGGGGCTTGTTGGCAAGTTTGAGTTTTCAAGCTCGACATGTGGACAAGCCCAGCATAGCAAATTCCTATCTTTGACCCGTTCTAAAAAGATGAAAGCACTTTTCCGATTCGTTTTCAGTAAGCGTTTCCTCATTAATCTGTTGATTTTTGGGCTGCTTGTGGCAGTGAGTTTTTACTTATTGAATCAGAGCTTAAAGAGCTTTACACTTCACGGAGAAACCATTGAAGTACCCGAAATTACTGGCTACCATAAATCTGAACTCGAAAATCTATTCAGCTCCATTCCCCTGAATTATGAAGTGATCGACTCACTTTACGATGAAGATTTTGGTCCTGGAGAAGTGGTTTCACAAATTCCATCAAAAGGTTCGCAGGTAAAACGCGACAGAAAGATCTACATCACTTTGAATGCCAGTGAAGCTCCAAAGATTCAGTTTCCGGATCTGAAAGACCGAACCAAAAGACAGGCAATAGCTGTTCTCGAGACATATGGCTTAAAAGTTGGGAGCTTTATATATCGACCAAGTTACTGTGTAGATTGTGTTTTGGAGATCCAAAAAGACAGCGCATCTATTGAACCAGGTACGCTGGTGGAGCGCGGAATTACTGTAGACCTTGTTTTAGGTGCTGGAGAAAGTGATGAGTTCATCTCTGTTCCCCTCTTACTCGATAAGAAATATGACCAGGTGATGGACATCACTAGAATGCTCGGTATTAACCCAGTGATCATTCATGAGGAATATGAGTCTGATGAAGACTCGATAAATGCCAAGGTCTTCATGCAAATACCAAAGTATGATTCAACTGGGCTTGTACCGCTTGGTAGCCAGATCAAGCTCTTTTTCACCTCCGACTACAATAAAATACCTGAGTTCGCAGTTGATAGTACACGCACGGATAGTCTGCAATGATCAAACGACTAATTTTCAGTATCTTACTTCTTAGTGGGCTCTGTCAGGCTCAAGAATCTCTAAGTCCTCTGGATTTTGGTGCTCAATTTGAGTCTAAACCAGAAAAACGCCTTTCTGATCACGGAGGTGATGATATCATCTATCTCTTCGATACTCTACAGCTACCTTTCATTGATGACTTCGTCAGAAATCGCAACAAGAATATGCGTTTGAGCATTTCTGATCCAGGAGTATTTGATAGTACACTGGCTAATTTCAGCATTAACGATAGCTTTCCAGAATCATTGCCTCTTCGAATAGATACCACCTATTTCGTCATTGAATCTACTC
>CBFHWY010000023.1:0-37325 GCA_965659675.1 Salibacteraceae bacterium
TTTCATTGCCACACTGCCTATTGGCACAAGCCGTTGTTTGTTTCCCTTACCAATGACACGAATGAAGGATTCTTCAAAAAAGATCTGACTGATCTGTAGGGAAACACATTCACTAACCCGCAAACCGCAGCCATACAGGATCTCCACTATTGATCGATCTCTATGAGCTGCATTCTTACTGTAGTCAATACTATTCACCATTTTATCTATTTCCTCGATACTTAGTACTTCCGGAAGTTTTCTCCCAATTTTTGGGCCTTCTATCAATTCAGTCGGATCTTTTTCAATAAGGTTTTCGAGCAATAGGTACTTAAAGAAGCTTTTAACTCCACTGATTATTCGGGCCTGGGTTCTTGGAGATATATTGAGATCAAAGAGGTAGTCAATGAATCGACGAACATCTGAATCCTTCACTTTCAAAGGAGAACTAAGCCCTAATTCACTTTCTGCAAATTGCTCCAATTTGGTAACATCATCGGAGTATGCATCAATGGAGTTCTCCGATAAGGCTCTTTCGAGCTTCATGTAGCTCTCAAATCCACTTTTATAGCTCTTCCAGCTCATTATTCCAAATCTTCCAGCTTCTTTCAGCCTGTAAATGAAGCATCTCTTCTCCATTCTTGATTTCTGCCCCACTCTGTTTTGCGCGTTTTAGCAGCTCGGTCATTGGCGGATTGTAGATCAGATCATACACCATCTTAAATTTTCCCAACTGCTCTGCAGGAATATTTGGGCATTCAGATGTATTGGGGAAAGTTCCCAAAGGTGTGCAATTCACCAACAAGTCTACATCGCCTTCAAGCTGATGGAGTTCAGAGTAAGTTATCGTTTTTTCACTAACAGTTCTTGAAACAGTTTGAACATGCACCCCCATTTGTCTGAGTGTAAAACCCACAGCACGGGACGCCCCTCCGCTTCCCAAAATAATGGCTGTTTTGATCACACTATTGTTTAAACTATCCTGGAATGCAGTATGGTCGGTGTTGTGGGCAATAATTTCGTTGCCGACGACCTGGATGCAATTTGCTGCGCCGATCTCAGAAACAGCAGCTGTTCTTTTGTCACAATAGTCGAGTATCTTCTCTTTGTAAGGAATGGTCACATTAAATCCACTTAGGCCTTTTCTGAAAACGAGTTCTCTGATGCCTGAAAGGGAATCCAACTCTAGATTCTCATAATCGGCATCGATTCCGTTTAGTGTGAACTTCTGTTCAAAATAATGCTGAGAAAAGCTGTGCGAAAGTGAGGCCCCTAAAAGTGCAAAGTGCCTCAACGTGATAATTCTTGGTTGTTTGATGATAGCGATTCTATGCTGATGATTGTAGCTATGCCAATAAGCATGAGGACAATCGCCATAAAGAGTTCAGATTCACCTGAGAAATTCTGAGGAAGAACACTTTCGTACCTAAACGGCACTTCTATTCCCTTGGAATTCACTCGAGTCTCGATGACTTCCTTCCATGGCCAAACGATATTTAAGCTTCCGATCATGAAGCCAGCAAGAAGGGCAATGGTGAGGTCGTGGAACTTCTTAAAGAGCCAGGAAAGTAAATGAGAAAAGCTTGTGATTCCGATGATCGCACCTAAGCCAAAGACGGCTAGTACGTCAAGTTTTAGTTCAGAAATTGCTCCTGTGATGTATTCATATTTTCGAAGAAGCAGCAGGAGGAAGCTTCCTGATATTCCCGGAAGGATCATGGCACAAATTGCGATCATACCACTAAGAAAAATAAACCAAAGGTCCTCAGGAGTCTCTCCAGGAGTGGCAATGCCAACATAAAATGCTATGGCGGCACCAAGGATCGTCGATATGATCACCCCAGGGGTCCATACTTTCACTTTTCTCGCAACCATCAATGCAGATGATAAGATGAGTCCAAAGAAAAAGGACCAGATGAGTATGGGTTCATTATCGAGCAGAAAGTGAATCAGTTTCACCAGAGAAAGAACGGCGATCCCAATTCCTATGAATAGACTGAGGAGAAAGTTACCATTGATATGTTTGTAGAAAGCAATTGGGCCTTTTTTTAGTAGGACCTTGAGCGCGATATGATCCACAGAGCGGATGGAGTTTATCAGCTCTTCATAGATGCCTGAGATAAATGCTATGGTCCCTCCTGAAACACCAGGAACCACATCTGCAGCACCCATGGCTATTCCTTTTAAACTCACAACCAGATATTGTGCAAGCGATCTCTTCATACTAAAAACTAATTGTCGCTATTACTAAGATAAGCCTGAAGTCCGCCTTCAAGACTGTATACGTTAGTGAATCCAAATTTTCTTTGAAGCGTCTCAACAACCGCTTTTGAACGCTGTCCGCTCTCACAATGAAAGATCAAGGGAATATCTTTTGGTAGTGTATCGTGTTGATCCAAAACTTCCGACATTCGGATCTGTTCTCCACCAATATTTGAATCGACGAGTTCATAATCTTCTCTCAGATCGATGAGACGAAATGCTCTATCTGAACTCTGAAGCTGCTTAAGCTCTTCGACGTTCATTGTATTCATGTGCTTATGGTTTGAATTCTTTGCGTAGCTCTTCAGGTAAAAAGTCAAAGAAGGTATCACCTCTCAAGCCTACGCGCAGGGCTTCTAATGGTATGACTTCATTTGGGCCAATGTTTCCCAGATTGACATTAGCACCAAGTAGTTTGATGAACCAAACTTGCTGAGATTTTTGAGGCGCTTCCCAAAGTAGTTTTTCTTGAGGAACCTTATCCAAAATACGATTGACCAGGATGGTATGAGCAGAGCCATTAGGTCTGTATATACCCACATTTCCACTCTCTCTAGCTTCAGCAATCACCATCCATGAACCTGCGGCGAGTTCATCCTGGATCATGCTGATCCATTTGGTAGGACTGATGAATATACCCTCTTCCTTTGAGCCTACTTCTGACAAGGTTCGGCGATGTTTTGACATGTCTTCAATGATTCGACATTTCTCTTCCATATCAAGCTCAATGGAGCCATCAGATACTTCGGCAACTGGAATATCATATTTGTCGAGCATACGTTTGTAGTTCTCGTATTGGCCTCGCACATAGAATGCCTCGAAAAGGGTACCCCCGAAATACACATCTATTCCAGCAGATTTATATATCGCTAATTTGTCTTGAAGATCATTGGTAAGATATGAGGTTCCAAAACCAAATTTGACAAGATCAATAAGATTCCCTGAACTTTGGAGCATGTCTTCAGTCTCTCTGAGGCTCAAGCCCTTATCCATGACCATGGTAACCCCATTATCCCTGGGTTTTTCCGTTCTTTCTGGGATGTGATCTAAATGGAAATTCATTTTCTCTTGTGCCCTCGTTCTTCCAGGAAATTTAAAATCCTTTCATTCTCTATAAGCTCCGGCAAATATTCGAACATTTCTTCAATTCCCTCAGGATTCATATCTAAAACTGTATTCAAGATGTCCTCGGCATCTGAATAGTACTTCATTTTGTAGAGGTAAGCGCTCATGCGATAGTACAATTTTGGGTCAGATGGATGGAGTTTGATCCCCTTGGAAATAATATCCAGGGCTTCATTCATCATTTCATTGCCGTAGTACATTCCAGAGTAATCCAGATAAACCTCTGAATTGAATTCGTTTAGCTCAATAACTTTTTCAAATGCGAATTTGGCTTCATCAAGAAAACCCAATTTCTTTTCGATCTCTGCCAGCACATACCAGTAGTCAGCATTCTCAGGGTCGATATTTAAAGCCTTCTTGATGTAGTGAATCCCCTCAGACAGTCGATCGAGGTGATCCAGGCTTATTCCAATCCCGATCCAGGCATCAGCGAAACCAGGATCACATTTGATAGACTTGTAGTAGTAGGTGTATGCGTCTTCGTATTCTTTGCAGCTTTCATAACATTCGCCGATGTAGTAGTATGTAAGCGCCGAAGGCTCTTCATATTCAAGCGTGAGCTTGTATGTGTCTATTGCTTCCTCATGTCTGTCTAGCTTCGCCAGTATATTGGCTTTGTTGAAATATGCTGAAGAAAAGCTCTCATCGCAGATTGCAGCAAACTCAAAGGACTCTATGGCTTCCTCGAGTTCATCGGCCGAGGCATGAAGATTACCTAGATTATACCATGCGACTGAACTGTAAGGGAACTCATCGATATAAGACTTAAGAAAAGCTATTCCATCTTTGGATAGGACGTTAAATTCAAAAAAATTGGCGATCTCAAAAAGGGCATCTTCGGGATTTTGCGACTTTTTGATGAATCGTTTCAGCTCTCTTTTAGCCTTATCCAGTTCCTTGATATTATGGTACTCATGAGCCAACTGGATGTGAAGGCTCTCCTGATCTTCTCCTCCAAGATCAAGGGCTTTTCTCAGGTTGTAGATCGCTTTATCGTGCAGCTTTTGTTTGCTGAATATCTGAGCTTTTGCGAGATAGTACTCTGGGTAAGTGTTAACCTCGTATTCAATCAGGTTCAGTTTGTTAAGAGCTGTTTTAAAATCACTCTTGAAAATGTAGAGTTCTGCTTCGCGAATTTTAAAGATAGGGGAGTAGGGATGTTGCTCCTGAGCCAGTCGCACCACCTCAAAAGCATAGTCTAATTTTCGCAATAGGGAGTAGTAGTCAAAGAGTTGTTCAAGGTCCTCCACATCGAAGAAGCTGTACTCTTTGGACGACATCATTTTCTCAAATCGTTGAATCAAAATGTTGTCTGAAGGGTCACCGAAAAATTCTTCGAAAGGATCCATTAAGCTTTGCTATTAAACAAATGTAGGAAAATAGGCTAGTTGACCTCTTTTTGACCTTCAAGTTCTACACAGGGAAATTAACAGCTAAAGGAGTTTCTCAGGGCCGCTTCCTAATCCTATATTTGCCATCAAATTTCTGTCAATGACCTTGATAAAATCGATTTCAGGAATCCGAGGAACAATTGGAGGTTCACCAGGAACTAGCTTAACACCTATTGACGCAGTAAGATTCGCAAGTGCGTATGCAAGCTGGTTAAAAAAGAGGAGTAATGATGAGCTAAAAGTAGTTATTGGCAGGGATGCTCGACCCTCGGGTTTGATGATAAGTCAGCTCGTGAGTGCGAGTCTTATGGGTAGCGGGATTCATGTTGTTGACCTTGGAATATCTACCACACCAACGGTTGAAATTGCAGTTCCCATGGAAAATGCACAGGGTGGGATCATCCTTACAGCAAGCCATAATCCCATTGAGTGGAATGCATTGAAATTATTGAATGAAAAAGGTGAGTTCATATCGGCAGAAGAAGGCAGGGAACTTCTTGATATCGCTGAAAAAGAAGACTTTGATTTTGTTGAGGTTCGCGAAGTAGGCTCTATTTCAAAGAATGAGACCTATTTGGGTCGGCATATCTCAGCTATACTTGACCTGGATCTGGTCAACCTGGATCTAATAGCAAAGGCTAAATTCAAAGTGGTTGTAGATGGGGTGAACTCTAGCGGAGGTATTTCGGTACCACTGCTTTTGGAGGCCCTTGGAGTAGAGGATGTGATCAAGATCCATTGTGAGCCAAATGGGATTTTCCCTCATAACCCTGAACCCTTGAAAGAACATCTTGTGGATATCATGCAAAAGATGAAAGAGGAAAAGGCAGACCTTGGAATCGTAGTAGATCCTGATGTAGATCGTTTGGCTTTTGTTTGTGAAGACGGGGAGATGATTGGTGAAGAATATACACTTGTTGCCATCGCCGACTACGTGCTTTCAAAGAAAAAGGGAAACACCGTTTCAAATTTGTCCTCAACTCGTGCACTGAGAGAGATTACAGAAAAACATGGAGGAAGCTATTCGGCCTCAGCAGTTGGAGAGGTCAACGTTGTTGAGATGATGAAGCAAACTGATGCGGTAATTGGTGGAGAAGGAAATGGAGGGGTAATTCTTCCCGAGCTGCATTATGGTAGGGATGCTTTGGTAGGGATCGCACTTATGTTGAGCCATATGGCTGAGAAGGGACAAAAGCTATCTGAGATAAAGGCTGAATTGCCTGCTTATGAGATATCAAAGAATAAAATTCAGCTCAATGAGGGCATTGATGTTGATGCGATCCTCGAAGAGTTAAAAGAGATCTACAAGGAGGAGAAGGTGAGTACCATTGATGGAGTGAAGATCGACTTCGAAGATGAATGGGTACATTTGAGGAAGTCAAATACTGAACCTATCATACGGGTCTATTCTGAAGGAAAAAATATGAACAAAGCGCAGGCTCTGGCCCAAAAGGTCATTGAGCAGGCAAATAAGATCGCCGGTATATGAGAAAAGTTTATCTGGACAATGCAGCAACCACACCAATGGATCCAGAGGTGGTAAACGCTATGTTACCTGTTCTGCAGGATCAATTTGGTAATCCATCTTCAACGCATGCATTTGGACGAGAGGTGAAGTCGCAGTTGGAAATGTCCAGGAGAAAAGTAGCGGAAATACTCAACGCAGAGCCTGCTGAGATCATTTTTACTTCTGGAGGCACAGAGGCCGATAATATGGCATTGAGATGTGCAGTTCACGATCTAGGCGTAAAGCGGGTCATCACCTCGAAGATTGAACACCACGCGGTGCTCTACACTGCCGAGGAAATGGCAAAAGAGGGTGTGGATCTTGATTTTGTTCAATTGGATGATAAAGGCCATGTTGATCTTGATCATTTAAAGAAATTACTGGATGAAAGTTCGGAGAGTACGATCGTTTCCCTGATGCATGCCAACAATGAGATCGGAACGATGATCGATCTCAAAGAAATTGCGGCTATTGTCCATGAAAGAGGGGCCTTATTTCACTCTGATACCGTGCAAACAATGGGGCATTATAAGTTTGATGTGAAAGAGCTGAATGTCGATTTCCTTACTTGTTCTGCACACAAATTACACGGTCCGAAAGGGGTCGGATTTCTATATTCAAAATCGAGTTTGAACTTGAAGCCGTTCATCCATGGGGGTTCTCAAGAAAGAAACCGAAGAGCAGGTACCGAGAATATTTACGGTATTGTTGGTTTGGCCAAGGCCCTTGAGCTTGCCGACAGTCATGTGGCTGAACATCAACAGCATGTTCAGGGTTTAAAAACATATATGATCGAACAATTAGAGAGACAGCTCCCGGGAGTAGAGTTCAACGGCGATGCAAAGGGTCGATCTCTATATACGGTCTTAAGTGTGAAGCTTCCAGAGAGTTCTAAGTCTGATATTATCTTGTTTAGCCTCGATCTTATGGGCATCGCCTGTTCAGGTGGAAGTGCTTGCAGCTCAGGAAGTAATAAAGGATCACATGTTCTAGAGGGAATTGGTCAAAGTACACAACGACCTGTTGCCAGATTTTCTTTTTCGAGATTCACCACGAAGGAGGATATTAACTACACCATCGAGAAACTAAAGGAAATATACGAGGGGGAGCTTGGTTAAACTCAGATTCTTAGGTACAGGTACTTCCCAGGGTGTTCCGGTGATCGGGAGCGATCATCCAGTTTGCAAATCTGAGGATCCAAGAGATAAAAGATTGCGTTCTTCTGTGCTATTTCAGGTCAATGGGAAGAATCTGGTGGTTGATACCGGTCCAGACTTTCGCCGTCAAATGTTGGATTCGGGTATTTCAAGGCTAGACGCTATCCTCTTCACTCATGAGCACAAGGATCATGTTGCGGGCTTCGACGATATCCGGCCTTTTTTCTTCCGACAGGGACCTCTAGATGTATATGGAACACCGAGAGTCTTTGAGGCTCTGGCAAAGAGTTTTGACTACATCTTTCAGGATCTAAAATACCCTGGTGTACCAGACGTCAATCTTCATGAAATTCACAAAAAGGAGAAGTTCTATGCTGCAGATATTGAAGTCACTCCAATTGAGGTGATGCACTACAAGCTTCCCGTTTTAGGCTTTAGGGTAGGTGATGTGACTTATATAACCGACGCCAATCATGTGACAGATGAAGAAAAGGAGAAGATCAAAGGTTCGAAGATATTGGTCGTAAACGCCCTGAGAAAAGAAACGCATATCTCTCATTTCAATTTAGATGAGGCAATTCAGTTTGCATTGGAAATAGGAGCAGAGAAGACCTATTTTACACACATCAGTCACTTACTCGGCTTTCATAATGAAGTGGAGAAGATCCTACCAAAAGGCATATACCTTGCCTTTGACGGACTTGAGGTAAAGGCATAAAAAAACCTCCGAAGTCAATTGACAACGGAGGTTTTATGTTAGATGTTAACCCGCTTATTCGATCACAAGTTTCTTAGTCGTGCTTGAACCATTTACGTTCAATTCGATGATATAGGTTCCAGCATTAAGGTGGCTGAAGTCATATTCATGATTGTAAGGGCCAGCAATTTGAGACTCATTAATGAATTGATCCACAGTGCGACCTGCAAGGTCCATTACTTTGATCTCAACATCTGAATTTGAATCCAAATTGTAAGCAATTCTGGTGTGCCCTTTAGATGGGTTTGGATAGAGACTTAAACTCTGATCGTTTTGATAGATCGAGTTGTATCCAAGCTTTGCACTCGTTGGATCAACATAGTAAAGTTTGGTTCTTACACCGTAGCTAGTTTCATAACCAGCTCCTGTGAAGTTCTCGTATCGTACCAGTGGTGTTCTGTTGAAGTTGGCTCTCCACTCGTAGGTGATCTGATCGGCATTGTCAACAACATTATCAAAGTTGAGGTTTTGGTGTTCCTCGTAGTCTTCTGTCATCTTAACGCGCATCACATCCTGAACTTCATATCCTCCAGGAAGCTTGAGTGTTCCATGTCCGTCAACCAAAGTGGTTACCGTTCCTTTGTAATAGTAGTCAGTACCAGCGTCGTTAGACCAAACATACTGTTGAGATGAAACTCGGCTATCGTTATATCCAGCAGGGAAGGTATAAGGCTTGATGCCACAATCGGTTGATCCGCAGTCCAAATAGTAGTTATGCTGTGCTACTACAGCAAATGCATTTTGACCAATTACAGAAGCATCTTTAAATTTAGAGATCAAATGAAGCTCTCCACCTTCAAGTTCATACATATAAAGGTAGTCGTCGAATCTTACGCAACGATCAACTCCTGGTACATAGAATGTCCATGGAATAGTACCGGATTTTGGTGCAGTTGCTGAATCGTGTCCAGACATTGAAAGTGTTCCTGAGCTTGTGAGTCCAGAAAAGTCCCAGGTTACATCTGCTCCGGCTGACCCTTCGCTGAAGTTAGCTGGATCAGAAGTGTTGTAAGTTACGCTCTCACCGACATTCGGTATTGAGTTCGCTAGTACGATGTCAAATTGAGCCATCAGTGCAGATCCTGCAAAAACAGCCATTAATGTTAAGTAGACTTTTTTCATGTTTAAGTGTGGTTAATTATTAGAAATGATCTCTTTTGAGGAGCTAAAAGTAAGAAATATTTAGGCTTATTGTCCTGCCAGGAATGTTAAACTGCCATCACGACGATCTGGCTAGAGCTATGACGAACCACCTCAATGGTCTTATTCTTCTCTATGTAGCCTTCAAGGGCATTGGCATCGTACATTTCCCCTTCGATCTCAACCTTGCCAGATGGACGAAGAACGGTTAAGCAAATACCTTGTTTGCCCACCAATGTCTCTACCTTACGATCGGTCCCCACATAGCCCTCATCTCTGCTTTGCACGCTATTCAGGACTATTCTACTAAATAGTGAAGATGTTAGGAACTTCACTCCGAGGACAATAGAGAGCGTCAAGGAAGTGGCCGTTGAAAAGAGTACCACCAAAATGGAAGTAAGCAGGTTATCCGTATTTATTGGTTCGAAATTGAATCCAATATTATTGACCATGCTGAGGATCAAACCACCAAGGGTAAGCACGATGCCGATTATACCAGCTACCCCAAAACCCGGAATGACAAATATCTCAAGTGCTATGAGCGCCAGTCCAAGGATAAAAACAATGATCTCCCAGTTTTCTGCAAGACCTTCCATGTAAAGCGGGGCAAAGTATGCTGCAGCAGCAATGATAGCTGCAGCCAAAGGAAACCCGATACCCGGACTCTGCAGTTCAAAGTAGATCCCGCCAATAATGAGCATGATCAAAACTCCACTTATGGCTGGGCTGATGAGGAAACCAATGATCTTGTCCATGGTACTCTCACGATATACAATGCGTTCGCGTACTTCAATGTTGTTTCTGATCAGAATTTCTTCAACAGAGCTTAATTCTGCTTCACAAAAGCCATTTGCTATGGCCTCCTTGGTGGTGAAGGTCAATACTTTTCCCTTGGCGCTAACTCCTTCTACCTCTTTATCGGGATCCACCATCGCCTCAGCCATATCTGGGTCTCTTCCAGTTTGCTCAGCGGTGGCGCGCATCTTTTTGCGCATGTATGATTGGTATTTATCCGGAACCGCCTCCCCTTGAGCATTTACCACTGTTGCTGCTCCAATGGTGCTTCCCGGCATCATGTAGATGCTGTCACATGCAATTGATATGAGTGCCCCGGCGGATGCGGCATTATTCTCTATGAGCACGTAGATCGGAATGGGACAATTCAAAAGACTGGTTCGAATGGAGTCGGCAGCATCTACGAGTCCACCATAGGTATTCAAACTTAGAATGATCAGGTCAACGTCTTCTTTAATGGCTTGAGCCAGAGCCATCTTTGTGGTTCTCCATGTAGGAGGACCGATCTCATCCTTGATCTCAAAAAAGAAAACCCTCTTTTCGCTTTTATCTGTATTGACCTCCTGGCTTGTTTGAGCTCCAAGGCTAACAAACGCAAAAAGTAGGATTAAATGAATCAGTCTATTTCTCATCTTCCAATTGCCTTGCGATCATTTTTTGCAAGACATCGTAAAGATAGGGGTTCGAAGCTAATATCTGCTCTCCATCGATCTTGTCTGCGTTTCCTGAGAAATCAGTGCATATCCCACCTGCAGATCTTAGTATGTAGATCCCTGCTACAACATCCCAGGTATTCAGTGCATATTCAAAATAGGCATCAAATCTGCCGTTTGCTACATATGCGAGATCTACCGCAGCGCTGCCATATCGTCTGATACCTGAGGTAGATTGCATAAGTTCTTTAAGTAGCTTCATGTAGGGGTTCATTAAGCTGAAATCTCTGAAAGGAAAGCCCGTTGCCAATAGGGAAGGAGCAAGTTCGTTGGTCTTACTTACCTGAATTCTGGTTCCATTCATGAATGCCTCGTTATCATTCCAGGCATAAAATGATTCATTTTGAACCACTTCATGAACTACACCCATGCAGAGTTTTCCTTCTTTCACGAGCGCGATGCTGATCGCAAATACCGGCAATCGATGAATGAAGTTCGTCGTTCCGTCGATCGGGTCGATGATCCACTCCAGTTCTTGCTTTCCTATCTCTGCTCCTGTGCCTTCTTCAGCTATAAAACTGCTACCTGGTAAAAGTCGGTTGAGTCGGTCAACGATCTTTTCTTCAGCGTATTTGTCGACCCTGGTCACATAGTCATGAAAGTCCTTTTGTTCAATATCTTCAGGGCGCAATTTGCGCTGTTGCTCAAGTATATCTGAACCTAGCTCCCTCGCTATTTTGGCCACAGAGTGACACAATGATTCCATGTTGATCTCTCTCATTCCTGGAGCATCAAAATATTTGCTTCGTTGAATTCAGCTCCGTGAGCTTTCCCGAGTTCAACTTCGAGTATTTCGTTGGCCTGGGTACTCTTCGCATCCAACCTGACTTTCACATAGTTTTCAGTAAAACCAAAACGATAGCCATCTTCCTCCAGATCTTCTATAAGCACCCTTTGAGCTGTACCTTCCTGACTGTTGTAAAATGCGGCCTTCTTCTTTTGTGAAAGGATCCTCAATCGCTTGCTTCTTTCCAGTCTCACACTCCATTCCACCGTATCTTCCATTTTTGGGGCTACTGTATTCGCTCTTTCAGAATAAGTGAAAACATGAAGGTATGAAATGGGCAAATTATTCAGGTATTCATAGGTGTCAAGAAAGTGTCCTTCTGTTTCTCCTGGAAATCCCACAATCACATCAACCCCAATGCATGCATGAGGCATCAGGGTTTTTATTTTTTCAACTCTTGAAGTGTAGAGCGCACGATCATACTTGCGTTTCATGGCTATGAGAAGTTCGTCATTTCCAGACTGGAGTGGTATATGAAAATGCGGCATGAACTTATCCGAACTAGAAACATACTCGATGATCTCGTCGCTCAAAAGATTTGGTTCAATTGAAGAGATTCTAAAGCGATCTAAACCTTCGAGTTGATCGAGCGATTTGATCAACTGAAAGAAATTCTCTTCCCCTCCCTGACCGAAATCTCCTATGTTAACTCCAGTCAAAACGATCTCCCTGGCGCCTGCTGAAATGGCTTCTCGTGCTTGTTTAAGCGTCTCTTGAATACTGGCATTACGACTTTTTCCGCGAGCCAGAGGAATGGTGCAGAAGGAACAGAAATAGTCACACCCGTCCTGGATCTTCAGAAAGGTCCGCGTACGGTCACCCTTCGAAAATGAAGGGTAAAAGTCCCTGACCGCACCAATTCTTCCGCTGATATGTTTGTTTTCCACATCAGGAGATAGTTTTTCGAGATGTTTTGGAAGGTTGAACTTTTCATTTGCTCCAAGGACCAGATTTACCCCTTCAATATCTGCTATCTCCTGAGGTTTGAGTTGAGCATAACAGCCAATCACCACCACAAAGGAGTTTGGATTGATCCTCTTGGCCTTCCGGATGATATTTCTGCACTTTTTGTCGGCATTATCAGTCACTGAACAGGTATTGATGACATATACATCGGCTTGTTCATCAAAATCGACACGTGCAAAGCCTGCCTCTTCCAGATCTCTCGCTATTGTTGAGGTCTCGGAAAAGTTGAGTTTACAACCCAAAGTGTAAAAACTGGCTTTATTCCCTGGAATCACGCCGCGAAAATACGAATAATGATAGTAGGGGTTAGGGGTTAGAGGCCAGAGGTTAGAGGCCAGAGGTTAGGGGTCAGTGGTTGGTGGACAGAGGTCAGGGTTTTGAAACCAGATGTTGCAAGTCCTACTTAAATGATAGTTCCGCAATAACAGGATAGTGGTCGCTGAGTTCGGCGTGGTAGATTCTATGTGATCGGGTTTGGAGATCTTGACTATGTAAAATGTAATCTATGCGAAGGGCGGGTAATTTTCCATTGTAGGTATTTCCAAAACCGAGACCAGCTTCTTCAAAACTGTCCTTTAGACCAGCAGAGATCTTGCGGTATGTATAGGATACTGGTCCATCATTAAAGTCACCACACAGGATGATTGGGTGGGGTGAATTCTGTATATGTTGTGAGATCGGTTCAGCTTGTAGGGTTCTTCTCTTGTAGCCACCGCGAATCCGCTTAAGCATACCTTTTAGCGCCTTAAGGTTCTTTTCTTCAAAGCCTTCATCAAGGTTCTCGATCAATTCATAATTCTCAGAATCAAAATGAAGTGAGGCCAGGTGCATATTATAAACTCGAACTGTATCTGAATTCACCAGCAGGTCGGAATAGATGCAGATATTCGTTCCTTGTCGAGGTAAGCCAACCTTCCCGGTTTCAAGAATGGGATACCTGCTAAAAGTGGCCAAACCAAAGAGGTTGCCATAAAAGTCAACGGCATATTCTTTGTGCTGGTATTTCAGTCCGGAGGCAGATTGCAAACTGTCATTGAATCGCTTGTAATAGGGCCTTCTGGACTCAAAATATTCCTGAAAGCAAATGATGTCGAGGTTCTCTTTTCGCAGAAAATCATAGATCGCTTCTCGTTTGCTTGAGTCCTTTTTCCAGTTGTAATGATCAAATACCTGAGCATTGAAGCTCGATACTTTCAGCCCGCCTTCCTCAGTATTCAGATCAAGCTGAAAATGATGTGGAATTGCGGGGGAAACTATCAGCGCAGCCAATAAAGGTAGAAAGACCTGAACCTTGAGTTTCATGGTCCAGTATACAATGAAGAGAAGGTTGATAAGCACAAGACCGGGGAAGCCCAAACCGAGCACTGCAATGAACCAAAATTTTGATGGATCAGGATATTGAGATAAAAAAGAAAGAATGACAAGTACTGCAGCCAGCAGATTGAGGGTAAAAATGATCTTATCAAGAAAGCTTAATCGGCGAAACACATTAATCGTCCTTACTCATTTTGAAAAGAAACTCTTTTTCTTCTTTGCTCAGGCTGTCGTAACCAGACTTAGAGATCTTGTCCAGGATCTCGTCAGTTTTTCGTTGTCGTTCTGCTGAAGACATTCCAGAGCTTCGTTGCTGTGATCGTGTTTTTGGTCTGGGTCTACTCGCTCCACCTCTAGTGGCTTTCATTTTAGGCTTTCGTTTAAAGAAGCCTTTAAAGAAGTTGATGAATCGGTAAAAATTGATCGAAAGGTCTGTTCCTTTCTGTAATTGACGGATATAGAAAAAGCCGAAAGCAGCGCCGCCAAGGTGCGCCAGTTTACCGCCCATATTAACTGAGAAGTCCAATACAGAGGTGAGTATGATTGCTCCAAGCGCAAGGTATTTCATTTTCACATTTCCCAAAAGGAATAGACGAATCTGATAATCGGGTAGGAGGGTCCCAACCGCTGCTAAAACTGCTGTTACTCCGGCAGAGGCTCCTACGAGCACCGGATACATTCCCGATTGCATAAATGAGTAAGCGATAACATAAGCGAGTCCACCTGCAATTCCGCCCATGAAGTAGATTGCCAGAAACTTCTGATTCCCCAGATACTCTACCAAGATCTTTCCAATCCAATAAAGCCAGAGCATGTTAAACAGGATATGCATGAAACCTACATGGAAGAACATATAGCTGACATAGGTCCAAAATTGTAAGAGGCTATCGAGCAAATTTCCGGGTAGCCCAAAAAAGGCCTTTAGCTTAAATCCAGTAGCAGAAATAATATTATCGATCACAAAAACGATCACATTGATCACAATGATCTGCTGAAGGACCTTACTTGAATCTCTAAATGTGGACTTAAAGTCGTCTAAAATTGATGCCATCAGAATACTCCTCTACTTTTCCAAAACTTGATCAATATATAACCAAACAACATTCCACCCAGGTGAGCAAAATGGGCAACATTATCATTCGGATTGTTTGCTAAACCTGAAAATAGTTCAATGAGTCCGTAACCGATCACAAAATACTTGGCTTTGATCGGAATGGGTAAAAAGATCAGGAACAATAATGTATTCGGAAACATCATACCAAAGGCAAGTAGGATCCCAAACAATGATCCCGATGCTCCAACCACATTGGGCGCACTTTTAAAGGCTTCTTTGTAGGAGGCCATAAAATTTGAAGTCTGGCTCAAGGCCTGACCATTTGTAGGGTCGGTTGTGAGTGTTTGGTATGCAGACTTAAAATCGTTGAAGTCTGCTCTAAGTCCATAGCGATCGATGATGCTTCCATTAAACCTAAAGTTCTCAAACAATGCATTTAAGTTGGCCAATCCAGGTTCTTGAATATAGTTCTGCATCATCATCAACTCTGGACGCATTTCCCAGTAAAGAATGCCGTAATGTAGGGCGGCAGCTCCAATTCCCGTGAGGATATAAAAGACCAAAAAGCGTTTTGGCCCCCAGGCATTTTCGATGCTTGAACCAAACATCCACACAGCGAACATATTAAAGAAGATATGTCCAAAAGAACCATGCATGAACATGTAGGTGACGAGCTGATAAGGGCGAAAAGCTTCTGAGCCTGGCATATGCAGGCCAAGCATGTTCCGAAGATCAACACCAAATACGTTACCGGCTGCAATGGTTGCCAAGAACAAAAGCACATTGATGATGATGAGGTTCTTTACCACATCAGGAAGCATCGAAAAACCACCTGGCCGTTGTATCATCTAATTAAACTTTTTATCCAGTTCCTCATAGTTCAGTGAGATCAGGGTTGCTGCACCTCGTGGAGTGTAGTAAGCCTGTTCACAAGCGAAAAGCGCATCGATGAAAGCATCAAGTTCTTCCTGATGAAGTTGTCGGGCTGACACCTTCGCTTCAGCCTCTGAAATCAATAAGGCTAAACGATCCATTTTGTTTATTTCTTCTTCACTTTCTATACTTCGGAACTCACTGATGACGTCTTCTATGAGTGGTTTGGGATCAAGTTCTGCAATCACAAGTGGTGCAGCGTTTATTTTAATTCGCTCATTTTCAATAAACTCCAGATCAAAACCCAGAAGTTCCATCGGGCCACTTAAGCTTCTGGCAATCTGCCAATCGATCGGACTCAAATGGATCTCCTCAGGAAAGAGTTTTTTCTGCGACACTCCTCGTTGAGTAGCTAAAGCATGAAGATTCTTTTCATAAAGAATACGCTCCTGTGCCCTTTGGATATTGATGACCACTACGCCTGATTTTATATGAGTGACGATTTATTTTCCTTTGGTTTGAAAAGCTTTGTAGGAATTGTTTAGGGAGATCAGCTCTTGTTCTTCATGTTCTTCAGTAACATCAGTTGCTTCAGCTTCATCACCATAGAATTCCGACCAATCGATCTTTCTAGCTGATGAGATAGACGATGATCCGGCACCTTGCATTTTAAAAGGGTTGTATTCTGGGTTGACCTTGATCTCAGGCGCTTTGATCTCATCCCAGTTCTTTTTGGGAAGTGTACCAATATTCCCCTCCTGATCAAAGTCCAGAGAGGGTGCAATATTGTGCGCTCCCAGTCCTCTCTTTATGGCGGAATGCAAAACAGCATATAACGCATACTCATCTTCAAACTTGATCTCTGTCTTGGTTGGATGAATGTTGATGTCTATCCAATCTGGATTGATATCCAGATTAAGAAAATAGCTCGGATGATATCCAGTGGGAAGAAGGTTTTCAAAGGCCTTGTTTACAGCGCTGTGCAAATAGGGTGAACGAATGAAGCGATTGTTGACAAAGAAGAACTGGTCGCCACGGCTCTTTTTTGCGGCCTCTGGTTTACCAATGAAACCGCCAATGCTCACAAAGTCTGTTTCCTCTTTTACCGGCACCAGGCGCTCGTTGAACTTGGCCCCAAAAAGTTTGACGATACGCTGTCTAAAGCTTCCTGGTTCCAGAAAGTACATAGTATTATCGTTGTGAATCAGTTCAAAGCTTATATCGGTGAAAGGAAGTGCAATACGTTGGAATTGCTCGATGATATGCTTGAGTTCTATTTTATCACTTTTCAGGAACTTGCGTCTGGCGGGAATATTGAAGAATAGATTCTTCACCTGAACTGAAGTACCGTTGTTAAAAGCGATGGGTTCTTGTTTGATGATCTTTGATGCTTCGACCTGAAGGAGTGTTCCTGTTTCCGCTTTATTCGGCTTACTTCTGATCTCAACCTGACTTACCGATACTATGGACGGAAGGGCTTCACCCCTAAAGCCCATGCTGTGAATGGCAAAAAGGTCTTCAGCTTTTTGGATCTTGGAGGTGGCATGTCGCTCAATGGAGGTGCGCAGATCAACAGGTCCCATACCTCGACCATCATCCGTAACCTGGATCAGTGATTTCCCAGAATCGCGCACAATGAGTTTGATGTGGCTTGCTCCGGCATCTACTGCATTTTCCATGAGTTCTTTGACCACAGAGGCAGGGCGTTGAATTACCTCTCCAGCCGCGATCTGGTTCGCGATAGAATCCGGAAGAATTGAAATGATCTCCTCCAAGGATTTGAGTTTAAACAAATTTCAAATAGAAATAAGCGATCATAAGCAAAACACCTGCTATGATCACTACGCGACGATTTGAGCGTTTTCTTTCTTCAAGTCTGCTGTTTTGTCGCCATTTATCAGAAAAATTAGCGGCAAGTTCTGGGTTTTCAGCTTCCCATTTTGCAGCCCGCACGCGCTTTTCAAAATCTTCTCTGTCAGAATCATAGTAGCGAGCGCTGAATTCAAATTTTTTTGGCTTTCTGGTCTTGAAAAATCCTCCGATCATCAAGCCAAATGTAGCATAAATTCAGGGAATAATTCCGCTTGGATTCGACTCAATAGGGACCTACATCTGTAAGTAGAGATACATGACCGACATGGCAGAAAGACTATCAGAACTAGTGTTGTGGTAATGACTGCGAATCGCGAAGTTATGATCTGGGTAAATTGCTTTCCCAGTCATGCTGTGATAACTTTTGACACTGTCGATCCCGATCCGATCTTCCTTATTGTATACCTCCGATTCAAAGATATTTTGTCCGCTTGTCATATCGATCAAACTCAATTTTTGGCAAAATGGATGAACATGCGCATTGATATAATGCACTCGTGTTCCTTTTTTTAATTGGAGCAAACTGCTGATATCTATGGTGAAATCCTCTTCGCTCTCTGGAGCTATTTTCCAGTGACCAGTAAAGCGTCTGCCATAGGGGTCGTGAAAAAGGTCGAAATTCTTGCCCTTGCTTCCATTGGCAAGTTCACCAACTCCACATTGAGGTTGGGTAACTTCGTATTGCTGGCGCAGTAAGTACTTATCATCAGTAGGTGCTTTTCCGTACAATCCTGCTGGTCCAGCGTACTGTTTAAATGCAAAGACGGTGCGCTGTTCCAAAGGGATCATTCTGCGCTTGAGTTTTTTTTCAGGATAATAGTAGATTGTCATTTTCTGAACCACTTTTTCATTCACCGGATATTGATTGTGGTTCAAAACCTGCGCATTTAGGTTGAAACTCTGTGCACCATAAACAGGAATGGCAAAGCCCTTAGGGAGTTGAATGGATTCACTTCCCTGCGTTAAGGTGAAGATCCTCAGGTTAAAGTAGTTCAATTCGTGATGCCAGGGCATGAGTAACTGATCTCCGAAGTTGAGATTGTTATGACACATAAACTCTGAGTTATTTGAGCTGTCTGAGCTAGAAATGACCTCTACCTTGTAGCTCAATAGCCAAATGAGGCTGTCTTCAGCAGGAATACTGAACTTCAGGTCTTGATAGGGTCCTTTCATTGACCGATAGATCGTATCAATGAGAAACTCGTCGCTATAAACCACTAAAGAATCTGCAGGGGGCAATTCAAGATCGTGATCCCGGTAGTAGCCATCCTTTTCAAAGCGTTCGTTGTACCAGCGTTCAAATCCTTGAGAAGACTCTTCCTGCTTACAGGAGAAAACCATGAAACTGAGAAGCAAAAAGATCAGGTAGCGATTCATAGTTTGATGATTTGTCCTTCCGATGCTAGCTTAAAGCCCGACTGCTTGAATTTAGCGATCTTTTCTGTATCCCACAATAAGGGGTTACTGTGATTCAAATGTATAAAGTGAACCTTAGCTTTTTGATCTTTAGACAAGCCTTTCATGTGTTCCATGCTTTCAACGATAAAAGGATGAGGTATCTCCGACATATCCCTTCCTGGCAACTCATCGGCGTCATAAAAGGTGCCATCCAAAAATAGAATATCACACTTTTTGACCCAATCCGAGATATCTTCTTTCCACAGATCCCATTTATCGATATCTGGAATGTACAGAACCTTCTTTTGCCTGGACTCGATCAGAAAACCAATGGTTTCGCTATACTCATCTCGATGTGGAACCTCCAGTGCTCTGACATTCACTGCATTCAGCTCAATCTTCTTCTCTTCTATCGGAAAAAGTTCAATATTCTGAAGTCTGATAAGCTGTTCCCATGGACCATTTTCCTTTAGGAAGCTCCGCATACGTGGCATCGCATAACAGGGAATATTGGTACTTGACCTGCTTTCTCTGCCAAGGAACATTAATCCGCTGTAGTGACCAATATGAGCATGGCTGAGGAAGATAGCTTCTGGGCCACTGCAGCCAAACTCTGATTCGATCATGCGACTTTGTTTCCTGAAATCGGGACTCATGTCGATGATAGCGTAGCTTGAGTCTTCAGGGAATACCAATGCCAGGCTCACCACTTTTTGTGCTTTTATTTCTCCTTGTTCAACTTTCAAACAACATACTTTTCTACAAGCGGCTTGAGGGTATCCAGCATCTTGTGCGATACCCAAAACCTGAATGAAAGGCCTTTCATTTTGGGCATTCAAACCGAGAATAGCACAAAGAAGAATGGATGTTAGTAGCGATTTCATTTCGGCCAATGGAGGTCTGAGAATTTTTTCTTTCCCTTGAGGAAATAGTCAACAATGACTGCTTTTGGGTAGATCCCAAAATGGTTAGGTTGATGGACCAATTTTCGTACAGCTTTCCTTTTTCGAAGCCATTTTCCTAAATGTCTAACAAACTGCCAGTGCGCCTGATTGATGCCTACAGATGCTTTGAACTCTCCTGCAGCATACATTTTGAACAGAGCGGCCAGGTCTAGCAGGTATCTGAGCGGGATCTTCCAAAGAGCCTGATAGGGAGGGAGATTCTTTAGGAGCATGATGAGGTTGTTTCGATGATTTCTGAAGACCTTGGCTGGAGATCCGTATTGAATGATAAATCCGCCCATGTGATAAACCTTAGCATTTGGGTAGAACATCACTTTGTACCCCATCTGCTTTATGCGCCAACAGAGATCGATCTCCTCCATATGAGCGTAGAAGTCGTTATCGAGTCCACCCGCTTTGTGATATAGCTCAGCGCGAATGAACATGCATGCACCAGACGCCCAGAAAACCTCCTGAATATTGTCATATTGGGCTTCATCCTTTTCAACATCCGTAAACATCCTGCCTCTGCAAAATGGATAACCCAAATGATCGATAAATCCTCCAGCTGCACCGGCGTACTCAAATTCATCTTTGCGATCATATGACATGATCTTGGGTCCGCATATGGCCACATCAGGATGCTGATCCATGTAATTTATAACAGGTTCACACCAATTGGGACTCACCTCTATATCTGAGCTGATCAGGACATAATATTCAGCATCGATCTGTGCCAGTGACTCAACGTAACCATTAGTGAATCCCTTGTTGACCTTTAGCTGGATCAGTCTGACATCGGGGAAATGTTCTTTAACGTAAGGGTAGGTTTCGTCTTGAGAAGCATTGTCTACCAATACGATCTGATAGTCAGCAGACTTTGGACTGTATTCCTGAATCAGGGGCAAGAATTTCTTGACCAGACTGAGGCTGTTATAGCTTAAAAGAACAATGGCAACTTTTGCTTTTTCCACTTGCTTCAATTCAAGGCAAGTTTAGCGCAAAAAATGTATCTATCTGGGGATGTTGAAAAGATCGTCACTCCAGCGTCCACTGTGATCGAGTGGGTCGGTTTGGTCCACGTTAGGCATCTGGTCTGTTCGTTTATAGAGTTTTTGCTGCCAGCGATAGTCCCTGATCTCAGTGTAAACGTTTGAATGCAGCAATTCGTAATCATTTGAGATGAGATCAGGATTGTAAAATACAAAACGGGCGTCGGAACGCACGGCAATTTGATAATAGTGCCAGATCTCATAGGGGTAGGCATTTGGCTCTCTTTTTCTTTCCACAATGCTGTTAGGTGAACCGTATTTCAAATAGATCCTACCTCTGTCCGTTTCAAAGCCATTCTTTATGGACGTAGAGAATCGTCGTTCTACCTGTTTGACCTTATCTCGATATTCTTGCCATGAAGCTTCAGGTTCTAATTGATTTCGCTTTACCCAGAAACTCAACAAGAACTTCTTTTTTGTGTCTGGATCCTCGATCTTTTCGAGATCGTCACTGATAAAGCTCATTTCAAGAGGATCAGAAATCGGGTAAAGGGCATTGATATAATAATCAAGGCTGTCCCAGGGAATTGTCTCTACAAAGCTGTTGGTAATTTCCAGATTGTTCAGATCGCTCACACTGATCTTGACACTTGGATTACTTCTTTGAAAAAAGAGTTTTTGTTCTGCAAGTAGTTTGTTGTTTCTATCTCGCACTTCCACTACCAATTCATAATTTCCCGAGGGTAATTTGTGAATCATAAATTCTTTCATGAACACCGATACCTCCGAAGCACTTTGTCTCTTGAAACCAGTGCATTGACTTAAGGGTGCCTTGGTCTCGTAATTTCTGATGAAATATTTAAGAAGGT
The DNA here is from genome assembly GCA_965659675.1 of Salibacteraceae bacterium. GTDB lineage: Bacteria > Bacteroidota > Bacteroidia > Flavobacteriales_G > Salibacteraceae > CBFHWY01. The sequence continues at coordinate 21,896 of CBFHWY010000023.1, forward strand.
AAGGTTCATCCTGTCCGAGGATTTGGGCAGCATTATAGATCTCCACGTAGAACTTCAGCTTTTTTTCATCTTCCGGGAAATAGTTTGAAACATAGGGAATGATATTGTAGCCACTTTTGGTGATCATACTTGCTTCTTCAGCTTTCTCAAAACGCTCTACCAACTCAATATCTGAGATCAATAGACTTTTTCGAGGGTAAAACACCTCAAGGGGCTGGGTAGTACTAAATGGGGTCGTTCCAGCATTTGCATCTTGAATTTCAATGTCCAACAAATATTTTCCATCGGGTACCGTAATTCTTTGCTGATCCATGAAGTTGACCAAACTCTCGGTAGTATCCGGAATTTCTGGACTTAGAAAGTTGTACTTCTTGAAGGTTTTCACCTGGTCTCCTGTTCGGAAGATGTAGGTTACGTTGATACTGGCCTGGTACATCCCATTATCGTTCTGCTTATACTTCACACTATTACCAGCAACGGTTAGATAGGTTTCCACGTAGGAACCTATACCAGGGCTGTAGAAGCTGCAGTATGAAAAGTAAGCCTCGAGCTTATTTCCGAAAGACAGCAGGGGGGTAAGCACAAAGAATAATGCAAAAACTCTCAACATTCTGTGCAAAGTTAGTGCTTTGCTATGGGCTTGCATAGCTAGTTATTAAAAGGGTTAGGGCAAAAGTAGAAGGTGAATTTACTCACTTTTCTGATTGGAATGGAACAAATAAGTTATTACTTTCGCAGCGGAGAAATGGCAGAGTGGTCGAATGCGTCGGTCTTGAAAACCGAAGTACCGAGAGGTACCGGGGGTTCGAATCCCTCTTTCTCCGCAGAACAAAAGATCCCGCGTTTGCGGGATTTTTCATTTCTAGCCGTCGGTAACTTGTTGCCGAAAGGCTAAGAATGAAAAATACAGGCAGCTCTGCTGCTGGGATCTTTTGTTCTGACTCACCCCCCTTTGGGATCATCCGCTGAATTGCGGATGAATCCGTTCCCAGCTTTCAGGGAAGAGCCGTCGGTAACCTGTTGCCGAAAGGCTAAGAATGAAAAATACAGGCAGCTCTGCTGCTGGGATCTTTTGTTCTGACACACCCCCCTTTGGGATCATCCGCTGACAGGCGGATGAATCCGTACTCACTTCTCATGGAAGAGCCGTCGGTAACTTGTTGCCGAAAGGCTAAGAATGAAAAATACAGGCAGCTCTGCTGCTGGGATCTTTTGTTCTGACTCTCCTACCTTTGGGATCATGAGCAGCGAAGCTGCGAATAACCCCTCCTTATGAAGTCAGAATGTAGAAAGATGAATGTAGAATGAAGAATGCTTGCTTAGCTCGTGGAAGGGTAGAATATTAAGCTTCAATCCATAAGCCCCAGGCTGTAAGCCCTAATTCCTGACCTCTGACCTCTGACCTCCAACCTCCAACAAATTCCCTACCTTAGATCCATGCCTTTCTAAATCCACCTCAAATCGTAAATTAAGCACCTTGGAATACGATCCTCAATATCAACAAGACGGAGTGAGCTTTGATACCGCACATACTAATTTTAAGATAGGCCTACCTATTGCTCAACAGAAGAGCCATATGGGATTTGTGATCGATATGAATTGCGCATTCACGGTGAGTGATCATGTGATTGAAATAGGCGACCTACCGATCATGTATCCCGTGACTTATAGCAGCTGCAACGCAACATCAAAACAAGCCATTATTGATGCGATCAATAATTACGCAAGTGAAGATTGCTATTTGGGTATACGTTATAAGGCAATGGCTCATCCTGATCCGAATAAAACATATTCTATCCTGGTGCTTAGCTAAAAACCAGAAAATAAAAATTTGACCCTGACTGATGATCCATACCTCTGGTTGATCACATCTCCAAATTCAAGTAGCTCATTTGCAAGCCTGGGTTCACCAATATTTGAGATGCCTGGTATGGAGGAATATGTTTTGGGTAAGAAACACTTTGAATTCACCAATCACCTGGGGAATGTAATGGCGGTAGCCACCGATCGCAAACTCCCTGAGGACCCTGGCATGGATGGACAAATAGATTTTTACAACCCGGATGTTTCTGCCACCTATGGGTATTATCTCCCGAATGATCGGGACCTGGCGGCTTTTGGTATGCCCTTAGCCAACGACGGCAACGTGCTTCTCAACCGCAATGTGGTGAATCATCAGGAGGGGTGCATTCATTTACAAACAATTAACTATCAAAAAGAAACTTATTAGTTACTTTTGCGTTTAATGAAATGAGAACATTAAAGCCGTTTGAAGATCACTTTTGGAAGTTTTACAATGCTCAATCAAAGGCCGTTCAAGAGAAAATTGACTATGTCTTTGAGATTCTGATCAGCATCGAACGTGTTCCTAAACAGTTTTTTAAACACTTGGAAGATGGTATTTATGAAATACGAATTAAAGTGGGAAGGGACATTTATCGGGTTTTCTGCTTTTTTGATGAAGGAAGTTTGATCATCTTATTGCATGCATTTCAGAAGAAGAGCCAAAAACACCAAGAAAAGAATTGGAACGGGCAAAAAGATTAAGAACAAAATACTACAATACCACGAAGGGTAGTAACTAGGGTTAAAATTGGAAGCGATATGAGTAGATCAAAAACAATCAACGAGCACCTTGACCAGAAATATGGTAAGATAGGAAGTGAGAGCCGTAGTGATTTTAGTGAGAAGGCTCTTGCCTTTATGATAGCCGAGATGTTAAAATCTGCTCGAAAAGAATCTCATTTGACCCAGCAAGAGTTAGCTGATAAGCTCAACGTAAAACGCAGCTATATTTCCAAAATAGAAAGAGCGATTAGTGATATACGCTTGTCAACACTTAAAAAAGTGGTGGAAGAAGGACTCGGAGGTAAACTTCATATAAGGGTTGAGCTTTAATGCCCATTCGGCAATAGCCGGTATACAAGGATGCTAAGCCTCAACAGAAATGTAATGGCCGTGACCACCGACCACAAAGTCTCAAAATACCCTGACCTCTAGTGTCTAGCGTCTGGTATCTTGCAGTCCTCCTTCGGCGGGTAAACTTGCGGCTTAAACCCTGACCCCTGAACTTCGGCCTCCGACCCCCAACCCCCAAAAACAAAAAACTCTTCCAATTTCTCAGAAGGGTTCAGGTCTTTTATCTTGTTAAGACTTATTGATTCTCGTCGTAAAGCTTTTGAACATGATCCCAGTTGATCACTGAAAAGAATGCGTCGATATACTTAGGTCGCTCATTTCTGTATTTCAAATAGTAAGCATGCTCCCAAACATCCAGTCCGAGTATTGGAAAACCTCCACAGCCTACGCCTGGCATCAGTGGGTTGTCCTGATTCGCAGAAGTACAGATCTCAACTTTTCCTCCTTTATGTACACAAAGCCATGCCCAGCCTGACCCAAAGCGGGTTGCTGCAGCTTTTGAAAACTCTTCCTTGAATGCCTCAAAGTTGCCATAATCTTTAGCAATCTGATCCGCCAGGCTGCCAGCAGGTTTTCCGCTGCCATCTTTTGTCATGCTGTTCCAGAATAAACTGTGATTGTAGAACCCACCTCCATTATTTCGTACTGCCGGGCCGTGTTTATCTACCTCGGCAAGGATCTTTTCAATTGGCGCATCCTGAAGGTCGGTACCTTCGATCGCTGCATTTAGTTTATTCGTGTAACCAGCATGATGCTTTCCGTAATGAATCCTCATCGTCTCGCCATCGATGTATGGCTCAAGTGCATCATAATCATATGGTAAATCGGGTAGTGTAAATGGCATTATTTATTCTGTTTTTATGATTAAAAATAGGTGTACGGTCAAATATATAAAAAACGAGGCCCAAAATTGTTTAAACTCAGATGTCCATAGGCCCGCAGCACCATTGATGAAATGCTAAATTTGTCGATTAAATTTTTAATGTATGGCATACCTCGTTATAGTTAGACACGGACAATCAGAATGGAACAAGGCAAATAAATTCACCGGTTGGGTGGATGTTGAATTAAGTGAGAAAGGTGTGCAGGAAGCACATGCAGCCGGAAAAGCTTTAAGTGGATATCAATTTGATCATGCATTTACCTCTGGCCTGAAACGAGCCGCGAATACCCTAAATATCATACTAGATGAGATCGGTCAGGCCGACCTGGAAGTTGTTGCTGATGAGGCACTCAATGAAAGGCACTATGGGGATCTTCAGGGAAAGGATAAGAATGAAACCCGCGAGAAATACGGGGAGGAACAGGTGCATATTTGGAGGAGAAGCTACGACATTGCGCCCCCAAACGGAGAAAGCCTAAAGGATACCCGTGAACGCGTTCTACCGTACTTTCAGGAAAATATTGAGCCAAAGCTCAAAGAAGGAAAGGATCTGATCATTAGTGCTCATGGCAATAGCCTTCGAGCCTTGATCATGTATCTGGAAGACTTAAGTCCAGAAGAGATCCTTCAGAGAGAGATAGCCACTGGTGCACCGATCATCTATAAATTGGATGATCAACTTAAAATTGAATCAAAGGAAACGTTGGCAAAAGAGTGATGATCATTGCCATTGACTTCGACGGAACGATCGCAGAAGACCGTTATCCAGATATTGGTCCTCCCAGGATCTTTGCGTTTGAGACTATGCAGGAGATGATCAAGAATCGTCATCAGCTTATTCTGTGGACCTCACGACAGGGTGAAGAGCTGCAGGCCGCAGTGGATTTTTGTCGAGAAAAGGGAGTCGATTTCTATGCAGTCAATAAAAGCTATCCTGAAGAAAACTTTGACCCCTCAGAAGCCAGTCGAAAGATCATTTGCGACCTCTTTGTCAGCCAAAAGAACTTTGGCGGATTCTCTGGATGGGGCGAAGTCTGGCAGGAGATCAAAACGGGTGGCGACGATCAACTGGTCTACGGTAAAAATGAGAGTGAATCCTGGTTAGCTCGACTCATTAAAAAATTCAAAGGACAATGAGGATCGCAGTAGACTTTGATGGTACCATTGTGGAGCATGAATATCCGAAGATCGGTAAAGCTATACCTGGAGCGATAGATGTCCTTAAGGAACTTAAAGCTGCAGGTCATGACTTGATCCTCTGGACATACCGCTATGGCAACACCTTGCAAGAGGCTGTGGATTACTGCGAAGAACAGGGTCTAACATTCTATGCGGTGAATGCCAATGAGCCAGATGAAGAATGGAAAGAGGGTATGGCTCGATTGATCAAGGCAGATGTCTTTATAGACGATCGCAATGTGGGAGGACTACCAGACTGGAATAGCGTGAGGGAGCATTTCCTCAAAAAATAAATCATTAGCAGAATGAAGAAATTATCTTTCATCATGGCCTTAGTGTCATGTCTCTTTGGTCTCAATACCAAAGCACAAGACCTCGATAAGTTAAAGAATCTAAAAGCCCGTTCAATTGGTCCGGCAGGCATGAGTGGAAGGGTAACATCGATCGATGTTGAGCGCAAAAGGCCCGATCATATTATCATCGGTACAGCCTCTGGAGGTGTTTGGGAGTCTGATAATGGAGGGGTTAAGTGGAAACCAATTTTTGACAAACAGGAAATTCTAAACATCGGTGCAGTAGCAATTCAGCAATCAAACCCCGATGTGATATGGGTGGGAACTGGCGAGGGTAACCCTCGAAATTCCCAAAGTAGCGGTGCTGGAATCTATAAGTCGATCGATGGTGGATTGACCTGGAGCTTAATGGGATTAGAAAGGACAAGGACCATACACCGAATCATCATTCACCCTAATGACCCAAATACAGTATATGTTGCAGCCATGGGTTCTGCCTGGGGGCCAAACAAGGAACGCGGATTATACAAAACGATCAATGGAGGAGAAGATTGGGAAAAGATCCTTTATGTGAATGATACAACGGGATGCGCAGATCTTGTAATTGATCCTGAAAATCCAAACAAGTTGATCGCTGGAATGTGGCAGTACCTGAGAAAACCATGGTTCTTTGAGTCGGGTGGTAAAGGCTCCAGGCTTTATTTGAGCTACGACGGAGGAGAGACCTGGAAAAAGAAAGACGACAGTCATGGCCTGCCCAAAGGAGATATAGGCAGAATTGGTCTTGCCATCGCGCCATCTAAATCAGAGGTAATATATGCACTCATTGAAGCAAAGAAGACAGGGCTTTACCGATCAAACGATGGAGGTGAGCACTGGAACCTGGTGAGCACAAATAATATTGGAAACAGACCTTTTTATTATGCAGACATTTATGTGGACACCAAAAATGAAAATCGTTTATACAATCTCTATTCATTGGTAAGTCAGAGTGATGATGGTGGGAAGTCCTTTAAGGTCATTCTTCCTTATTCAGGAGTTCACCCAGACCACCAGGCCTTTTACATCCACCCCGATGATCCTTCTTACATGATCAATGGCAACGATGGGGGCTTAAATATTAGCAGGGATGGTGGAAAGACCTGGCGTTTTGCAGAGAACCTTCCATTGGGGCAGTTCTATCATATCAATGTCGACAATGACCTTCCTTACAATATTTATGGTGGCCTTCAAGACAATGGAAGTTGGGTAGGTCCAGCCTATAAATGGCAACAGGGTGGAATGCGAAATTCAGACTGGCAAGAACTGCTGTTTGGCGATGGCTTTGATGTGCTGCCTTACTTGCCGAACTCCAGGTATGGCTTTGCCATGTATCAGGGAGGAAATGTTTATCGATACGATCGTGAAACCGGTAACAACCTCTATGTTCAGCCGTTCAACGACAGCGTAGAGCTAAGATATAACTGGAATGCTGCTATCTCTCGCGACCCATTTAAGGACAGTACGATCTATTTCGGCAGTCAATTCGTGCACAAGAGTGAAGATCTGGGTGAGAATTGGAAGATCATTTCACCTGATCTAACTACCAACGACACTTCGAAGCAGAAACAAGCAAAGAGTGGAGGTCTCACCATAGATGCTACGAGGGCAGAAAACTTTACCAGCATACTCAGCATTGAGCCATCTCCAATCAAAGAAGGAATGATCTGGGCAGGAAGTGATGATGGTAAACTTCATCTCACCAAAGATGGTGGTGAAACCTGGGAAGATCTGAGCTCCAGCTTAAAAGGGGTGCCTAAAGGCTCATGGATACCACAGATCAGGGCTTCCAGGCATGATGCTAAGCGTGTATTTGTCGTAGTAAACAACTATCGCAGAAACGATTGGAAGCCATATTTACTGAGAAGTAATGATGCCGGGTCGAGTTTTAAGAACCTACTGGAGGGAAGCGGAGTAAAGGCTTATGTCCTTTCAGTGATCGAAGATCCCGAGGTGGAAAACCTACTTTTCCTTGGAACGGAGCAGGGACTCTGGATCAGTTTTAATAAGGGTGAAAGCTGGAAACGATGGGAACACGGTGTGCCGGCAGTTTCGGTGATGGATATGGCATTACAGGAAAGAGAGTCAGACCTTGTTCTAGGAACATTTGGAAGAGCAGTTTTTGTCCTGGATGATATCGAGATACTTAGAGAAGTGGCTAAATCAGGTGTCGATCTCCTTGAGGAGGACCTCGTGCTCTTTGATCCACCTGTAGCCTATGTTCACGATAATATGCCAGCCCGTGGAGTGCGGTTTACAGCCGACGCTCACTACCGCGGACAGAACCGCAGAGGCGGGGCAATGATCACTGCTTATATTAAAGAAGGTACAGCAAAAGCCAAAAACCAAGAAAAGAAAAGCTCAAATAAAGATAAACTCAAGCTTGAGGTCTTTGAAAAGAATGACTTGATCCGAACACAATATTTTAGGGCAGATACTGGAGTGAATAGGATCTACTGGGATATGCGACATGATGGGGTGAGGATGCCCAGACATGCTAAACTCGATAAGGATCAGGCCTTACCGGGAGGGATACTCGCCAAAGCGGGTGCATACACGATCATTTTAAGTTATAAAGACTGGGCAGATACAAGCCTACTCAAACTTGAGTATGCTCCGCAAAAACAATACTCCAAGCAAGCATGGAACATCATGCGTAAGAATGCAGAACAGGTTCATGAGCTGATTGATACAGCTTCGGCAAGCTTTGAACAACTGAAGGAAATGGAAAAAAGCATGCAGGAGTTCCGCACTGTTTTCATGGCTAAGATGGATACGGCCCAAAAGAAGCAGTTCAACACTCAGCTCGATAGCCTTTCCAAAGAGATCAAAGAAATGAAGTCTGCGTACCGCACAGCCAAGGACTTTAAGGGCTATGATCATGTAAGCCAGTTCATCAATAATCACCTGAGCCGTGCACGGAGTTTGGCTTACCAATCGATGGACCTTCAGGGAGCAGACTTTGAGCTAACAATGAACAAAGCGAGAACTACTCTCTTTGAAGCCTTAGAGATTCAATCGGCGTTCATCCAACAAAAATGGAATCCATTCATCGAGGAAGTTGAGAAACTTCAATTGAGTCCTTTCGAGAAGTACTAATTTCGACTTGATCATGGCAACTGAGCAAAAAGTTGGGTTATTCAGACAACTCTATTTGAATGGGGTTCGACCTGAAATGCCTCCTCGAGAGCGCAAAGGGGTCATTTTTAATAACATCACGATCCTCTTTTACTTTATATCCTTCATTGCCGGCGGACTTTACCTTTATTACCTGGTAGGCATTTCATCTTTGTTTTGGTTTGTGAGTATCATGGCCTTTGGCTTCATTCCCATGTATGTGTTCAATGGCTCAGGCTATTTTTCGATAGCAACGCTCCTGACAACAGTGCTTGGGGCGTCCGGCATCTTCATTTCAGCCGCTTTCGTAGGAGAGGATGCGGGAGTGCAGTTCTTCTATATCTCCCTGGCCTACAGCTTATTCATGAATTCTCTCAATAGTAGAAAGATGAACCTTATCCAGCTGGGAGTCATCATTGCTGCGATCTTCATTTTGTATTACATTGATTTTGATATTGGTTATACGCTAGAGATACCTAGTCAATATCGCGATGAACAAAGGCTTTTTGCCCTGATCACGAACTTCACATTGGTGGCACTCATGTCTTATAACTTTAGAACCTTCTACGATGATAATATCACCAAGACCGATCGTTACTTTAAGGATCGGGAGCGCCTGAGGGGAATCACGGAATCTCAAACAAAGAATATTCAGGAAAAAGAGGAATTGTTGAGAGCGATCTACGACAAGACCGAGGCGGGGATTATCCTTGAAAGTCCTGAAAACAATTTGATCCTTGATGTAAATGAGAGGGCAGAACGGATCTTTCGCCGTTTTAAATCGGACCTGGTTGGTTCAAAAAGCAACGAGTTGTTATCGGGTTTAACTACTGAACAACTTGAAGAAGTGCTTCATAGCCTGGAAGAACGCTCGCGCTGGTCTGGAGAAACGAGCATCAAAAGTGCCAATGGGAAAGAGAAATGGGTTTTGCTCAGCTTGTTGCACTTTAGTTCGGGAGGTGATAACTACCGACTCTGGAATATCAGAGACATTGGACGCCTCAAAAAAGCCCAACAAGAACTCGAACACAAGAATAATGAACTCGATAGCTTTGTTTACAGCATGGCTCATGACCTAAAAGGTCCATTGGGCACCCTCAGTTCTTTGCTCAGCAACGAAATTGCCGAGCCTGAAGAGCAACTTGAAATGCAGCACCAACTCATTCAAAGAATGCGAAACTATATCGACGATGTAGTGAATATCACAAAGGATAAAAAGCTCGATGTTGAGATCAAGGATTTGAACTTAAGTGATCTGATCGAAGATATACGTACCGAATTAAAGTACTTCGGCGAGGCCGAAAAAGTAAACCTCAAATTGGAATTTGAAGATTCTCTGATACTCAGATCCGATCCGTATCGACTCAAGGTCATTATGCAAAATCTTATTAGCAATGCGGTGAATTATGCCGACTTTGATAAAGAGAAGAGTTTTGTAGAGGTCTCTGCAAAAAGAGACGAGGATAAGCTCGTCATTGAGGTGAGCGATAATGGCAAAGGGATATCAGAAGCTGACCAGGCTCAAATATTCAAAATGTTCTACAAGGGTGAAGACATCAACTCAGGTTCAGGCCTCGGGCTCTTTCTGGTGCGACAGAATGTGAGCAAACTCAGAGGAGACATTAAGCTAAAAAGTACGCCAGGAGAGGGGAGTAGATTTATTATTTCTCTTCCTCAAAAAGCTTGATAAATCAATTCAACAAGACTACCTTTGCAGCCTCTTTTTTGAGGAGACTCAAGAGAGATAAATTTTGGTTAGTAAATGAAGGCCCGGTGGTTCAAGCTGGGCCTTTTTTGTACTCATCCAGAATCTTGCAAATTGTCTTTGCAGCAAAGTGAAGATCAGCATTTGGTGTATTCAAAGGAGGGGCTATTCTGAATCCCTGAGGTCTGGATAAGAACCAAAATAGAATGAGTCCATGATCAAGGGCATTGTGGATCAGAAACTGCACAGCTTCTGCTGATTCCAAATCAATTCCCAACATGAGTCCTTTTCTTCTGACCGCCTTGATCATTGGGTGGCTTAAGCCTTCTTCAAGGAGTTTGCCTTTTGCTTCAACTTCCTGCATGATATTTCCATCTTCAAGCAGGGATAAAACAGCATGAGCCGAAGCACAGCAAACTGGATTGCCCCCAAAGGTGGTGATATGTCCCAGGGGCGGATCCGATCTTAGGCTATCCATGATCTCTTGTGAACTGATAAAAGCACCAATTGGAAGACCTCCTCCCAGGGCTTTACCACTGGTGAGTACATCCGGTATGACGTCAAAATGCATAAAACTGAACAGCTTACCTGTTCGTCCGATACCTGATTGGATCTCATCGAAGATCAATAAGGCCTCCACTTCATCACATTTCTTTCTCAGGGCCTTTAGGTAAGCCTGATCTGCGATCTGCACTCCAGCATCACCCTGTATGGGCTCAATGATCACTGCTGCAGTTTGTTCGTCGATCAAGTTCAGGTCTTCTACTTCATTATGCCCAATAAAATGTATGTCTGGAATGAGGGGTTTGAAGGGCTTCTTTTTTTGTTCATTTCCGCTAATGCTCAAAGAGCCCAAAGTGCTTCCATGATAAGCCCCTTTGCAGGAGATGATCTTGCTTCGACCAGTATATCTTCTCGCTAGTTTAATGGCCGCCTCATTTGCCTCTGTACCTGAGTTGACGAAATAGGAACAATTGAGCTGATCCGGTAGAAGCTCATTGAGTTTTGCGGCGAGTTTGGCATTGCTTTCCTGAATGAACTCACCGTAAACCATCACATGGGCGTGTTGGTCGAGCTGAGCATCAATGGCTTTTCGAATACTGGGATGATTATGCCCGAGATTCATCACAGCCACTCCCGAGATCATATCAAGATAGCGCTTTCCTCTTGAGTCCCATATATAGGGGCCGTCAGCCCGTTCCACCTGTAAGCCGATCGCTTCCGGGCCGGTATTCGCCAGGTTTTTTGGATAATCTTGTGATTCGAACTTCATTCTCGACAAAGATAGAGGCAGAGCACTAACTTTGTTGCATGTCTGTAAATACCATCATAATCGTCATCACGGCTGCTATTTCCCTGATGAGTTTTTCTAATCAGAACTTGTTCTCCAAACTCTGCTATAATCCGTGGATGACCTACCACCGCAAGCAATGGTACAGGCTCTTGAGCCACGCTCTGATTCATGCTGATTTCTTTCACCTGATCATCAACATGTTTGTACTTTGGAGTTTTGGACGGATCGTAGAGGCCTGGTTTGCTGGTTTGTTCGGTGTAAAGGGACTTTGGTTTTACTTCCTCCTTTATCTGGGCGGCGTCTTATTCGCTTCACTTCCTGCACTCAGAAAACAACGAGATAACCCGGGTTATAACGCGGTAGGAGCCTCAGGTGCGGTTTCGGCGGTGCTCTTTGCTGCCATCTTGCTTCAGCCCTTATCCAAAATCTATCTCTTTTTTATTCCGATCGGTATTCCAGCCTTTATTTTTGGACCACTGTACTTATTTTATGAGATCTACATGGATAAAAGACAGGAGGGCAATATTGCACATGATGCCCACTATTTTGGGGCTATATTCGGACTTCTTTTCTGCATTTTGCTCAAACCAGCCCTTCTTCTCAACTTTGTGAATCAAATAGCAAACTGGTTATGAATAAAGTAGTTTTCCTGGATAGGGATGGGGTGATCAACATGGAGCTTGGCGACTATGTTTGGAAACCTGAAAATTTTAAGTTCTGTCCGAACATCAAAGAAAACCTTATGGCTTTTCAGGAAGCGGGCTTCAAATTGATTGTGATCACCAATCAGGGTGGTATTGCTAAAGGAATCTATACCCATGACGATGTGAAAAGAACCCTGAAATATATGCTTGATGAGTTAGCCAAAGATGGTGTGCGTGTTGAGCATTGTTACTACTCACCTTATCACGATACCAAAGGCAAATCCCTGGGCAGAAAACCAGACTCCCTGTTATTTGAAAAAGCGATCTACCAGTACGATGTCGACCCTTCTGCATCGATCATGATCGGAGATAAGGAGCGGGACATCATTCCTGCAGAAAAACTTGGAATAAGATCATTCCTCATTGAGAAGAATACGGATATTAACTTTATCGTAGAAAAAGTCACTTCATGAGCTATATCCTGATCAATGATCAACTCAAAAAGGCAGATGAGCACCCGCTGCTTCTCAACCGGGGATTCCTCTACGGAGATGGGTTTTTTGAAACCATGCGTATCTACGATGGAATGCCTTTATGGCTTGACCTGCATCAGGAACGCATAGAGATCAGCCTCAAGAACCTTAAGATGCGGAAGAGCCCCTTTCTGGCTAAGCGCAATTTTACCAAGCTTATTTGGGATCTGATCGAAGCCAATAAAGTGGACAATGGTCGTCTTCGATTGAACATTTTCAGAGATGCTGAGGGTTACTACAGACCAAGCGCCAATGATGTGGGCATTCTGGCAACAGTTGAGCAGCTAGACATGCCACTTTATCACCTGAACATTGATGGCTTGTATGTGGATGTGAGTGAAGAAGTAGAGTTACATGCGAATTATCTAGCCTCGGTGAAGAGCTTTGGACGTTTGAACCAGGTGATCGCTTCTCTGGAGGCAAAAGAGCGCGGGCTAGACGATCTGCTGATAAAAAACTCCGCTGGAAATATAGCGGAAGCCACAAGTTCGAATATTTATGTGATCAAGGGTGATGTTGCGAAAACGCCTCCCATGACCGAAGGGGCCATATTCGGCATCATGCGTTCTGTGATCATGAAGCGTTTGAATAAGATCGGCCTTCAACAAAAGATCAGACCGCTCACTTTAAGCGACTTTGCTGAGGCGGATGAGGTTTGGTTGACCAACTCGATCAAAGGAATTCAATGGGTAGCGGGATTCAGACAAAAGCGCTATTTCTGCGATAAAGCCAAGCAAATGACCACCTTGTTGCAAGACTCAGTTGTGTGATGGGTCCTCTGGGAATGTGGCCATGAGTTTGTATTTTCCACCAAAGCCCTTGAGGATATTGTTCCAATCTTTTTTAGACAGATCAACTAATGGGTCTACGCTGGCCCTGGACTTCACCAACCAACTCTTTTCTTCCAATTCTGATTCCAATTGTCCGGCACCCCAGCCAGAGTAACCTGTAAAGAACTTGATCTGATCCGACTCGACCAATCCAAGTCTTAGTTTATCCTTTAGCGCCTCAAAGTCCCCACCCCAGTAGATCCCAGGCTCTACTTCCACTGAATCGGGAAGTTCAGCTCCAAGTTGATGCAAAAAGAATAGCGCATATGATTCTACAGGCCCGCCCATGAATATTGGATACTCAAAGGGTGTCTCAATTTCCAGCACATCACTGAGTTTGAGTCCGGTGGGTTTATTTAAAATGAATCCTACAGCGCCTTCTTCATTGTGATTTACCATGTAGATCACACTGCGACTAAAATTTGGGTCGGGGAGGAGGGGTTCGCTAAACAGCAATTTGCCTTTGGACAATACTTCATTCTCCACCTGGAGCTGCTCAAAAAAATTGTTGTGTTTTAGATCGTCCAGCATAATGCATCTTTAACAAGCGAACTTGTGTTCAGTTCTCCCGCCTGATTGGCTAAAATGGCTATTTTCGGGCGACATTGGGAATAATCAGAAAAAAAAATTTCAACAGTTAGCATATGAGTCAGCAAGTAAGAGAATTAGCCCCCAAAGTATTATGGAATCATTTTGAAGACCTCAATGCTGTGCCCAGGCCCTCTAAAAAAGAGGAACGCATTACGGCCTTTATGAAAGCTTTTGGAGAATCTCTTGGTCTGGAGACCCTCGTGGATGAAATTGGCAATGTATTGATCAGAAAACCGGCCACAGCAGGGATGGAAGACCGCAAACCTGTGATCCTTCAAGGGCACATTGATATGGTTCACCAAAAGAACTCAGACCATGATTTTGATTTTGACACTATGGGTATTCGCTCTTATGTGGACGGCGACTGGGTAAAAGCTGAAGGAACCACATTGGGTTCTGATAATGGGATTGGAGTAGCTGCAGCAATGAGTATTCTCTCTTCCACGGATATTCCTCACGGTCCGATTGAAGGGCTCTTCACCGTAGATGAAGAAACGGGAATGACCGGAGCTTTTGAACTTCAGAAGAATTGGTGTAGGGGAGAGATACTGCTCAACATGGACTATGAGGATGAGGGTGAGCTTTGCATCGGTTGTGCCGGAGGAATTGACACGAATATCAGCGCTAAGTACGATGTTGAAAACCTCGATACTTCTGTGAAGACTTATGATATTAGCGTAAAAGGCCTGAAAGGGGGACACTCCGGAGTTGAGATCGATCTGCAAAGGGGTAATTCCAATAAGATCATGACCAGATTGCTTTGGGAGGCAGAGCGAAAATTCGGACTTCGTCTTGCAGAATTTGATGGGGGAAGTTTACGGAATGCCATTCCTAGAGAAGCTTTTGCCAAAGTGGCGATCCCATCCGATAAAACAGCGGAGTTTGAAGCATATGTTGAAGCTTTTGGGAAGCTAGTGAAGGAAGATCTAAAAGCCACTGACCCCAATGTTGTTGTTATTGCCGAAGCAAATACAGATGATTTAAAATACATGAGTACTGCTGATCAAAAAGGCTGGATCAATGCCTTATACGCCAACCCTAATGGTGTTTTTAAGATGAGCAACGACATTGAAGGACTAGTGGAAACATCCACGAATCTTTCAAAGGTGCAGATCAAAGGTGGGGAGATTCTTATTCTATGCCTGACCCGCAGTTCGGTGGAAGAACCAAAGATGGATTGCGCACAAATGATCGAGGCTGCTTACGGACACCTCAATGCTGAAGTTGCTCACGGGGGCAATTATCCTGGTTGGACCCCCAATCCAGATTCAGATATCCTGGAAACCTGCAAAGCAATCTATAATGAGAAGTTTGGTAAGATCCCTAAAGTTACAGCCATACATGCAGGCCTGGAGTGCGGGATCATTTCGCAATCTCACCCAAATCTGGACATGATCGCCTTT
>CBFHWY010000024.1:0-34308 GCA_965659675.1 Salibacteraceae bacterium
CTAGTCTAAATTATATCGATCATGACATAGCTAGTAATTATGAGCATACATTGCATATCAACAGTTATGGGAGCCCTTCAAGTTCATACCGCATGGTCAGATTGAATTTAGCCAGTACACAGGGGAAATTCTTCGAAGCGGTTACAACATCAGGAACTACTGAGACGGAGCGTTTTAGTATTGAAGCCTCAGGCAAAGTTGTAGCAACTGAACAATTGATTAGGCCAACTAGTTTTCACACACTTGCATTCTCTATAGAAGATGTTAATAATGATGCTGTATTGAAAATTTTTAAAAATGGACATGTCTATGCTCCAGAAATTCATGTTGATGATCCAGTAGATTTTCCTGACTATGTTTTTGAGCAAGATTATGAGTTAATGGATCTTAAAAAACTACGGAAATACATTAAAAGGGAAGGGCATTTGCCTGAAGTTCCAACTACAAGTGAGGTTGCAGAAAATGGCCTGGCCATTGGGGAAATGAACGTGCTTCTTCTAAAAAAGGTCGAGGAACTCACACTCTACATTTTGGAGCTAGAAGAGAGAATGAATGAATATGAGCTTCAAAACAATAAGTAATGAGAAGCATAGTTTTTATTCTGTTGGTACTCGTGACTGTACCTTTCTCAGGCTACTCACAATACTGGGGGCCAGATACGACCCAAACCATTGATACCCTTAGCTTTGATTCAGCAGTTAACCATGTTTATGGTGAACTAGAGTCTATTGTCTCAACAGGCTATTTGAGCGATAGAAGTCCGCTACAAGTTGAGGAGTTAATGGATTTTGATGGTTCAAGCTATGATTCATTAGGGAACTATTTCAGCTTTTTAGCACTCTATTCACAAATGCGAAATGCGAATATGCAAGGCGCTAGTGGCCTTGATTTTTTAAGGTTAGACAGTATCATTAATATTCAACGTACTGATTCAATCCCAAAGGTCCCAATCGGGTTTTTGTTGTTCGATTTCAATACAATAGATTCTTTGGCTATAGACTCGAATGTCTTGTGCTGGTCAGGCTATCAAATTTTGCTATGTGATAGTACGTTTCCAACGCTTTTTGATACTTCAAGCACTTTTTTTGCGGGTGCTCTAACATCAGCAGAGATTGATACTCAGACATACTTTATTCTGGATAGTTCTTATTTTTTTACGAATAGGAGTGATACGATAGATTCTATTTTCATTTCTATTGACAACGGGGCTTTTACCCAATACTCAATGAATGATTCATTTTTAGTTCAATGGACAGATTCTGGTCAGGTAGAAATGAGGATAAGATTAAAACTAAGTTCTGGAATGTCATTTAAATGCAGGACTTATTTCAGGGTAAGTTATCCATTTGAAGAGTCTGAGGAATTCACTACAGCTCCTTTCCGGCCTAAAAAAAGTACTGCTTATTGTAGTTCCACCTCAACAGTGACTATAGGCGATTACAGAAGAAACGCAATTCAACCCGACAAACACTATGACATGTATGCCTCGGAGTGGATTACTAATCCAGATAATAATGGTTCAGTGAAAGCGAAAATTGGGGAATACTATGCTTGCGGAAACGCAAGTGGAAAGATTCGTAAACCCTTCATAATAGTTACTGGTTTTTCCCCAGATTGGGGTATTTTAGGTCAAAAAGTTGTGCCAGGTGCAAATCTTATTACAACAAAGGCAAACAATCACATTTACAATAATTTAAATGGTATCTTAAAGGAAAATGGAAGTACTCCAGATGAAGTGCCCGGTGCTAATAATCAAGCCAATATTCTATATGCCTTGAGAAATGAAGGCTTTGATATTGTGATTGTTGATTTCTACAATGGAGTTGATTTTGTAGAAAATGGAGCGAGCCTGGTCACAAAACTGATTAAGAGTATCAATGTAACTAAAGAACAAAACGGTTGGATGCATGAAAATGTGGTTATGGGAGTAAGTTTAGGGGCATTGATGACTAGATATGCTCTAGCAAAAATGGAGGCAGACCATGCGAATAATCCTAGTCTGAATCCACATCATCATACAAGGCTTTGGGTTTCTCATGAAGGCGAGATGCAAGGAGCGCACATTCCTTTAGCCATTCAATTCGGATCACATTATTTAACTTCAGTTATACCACCAGTTGTTTCATCTGCCTTAATCGTGAGTGCTTCACTCGGTACTCTTAGCTTAAGCACAGCAATATATGCAACCATAAAGTTGAAGCGTTTGGGGGATCAAACTATAAATTGCCCAACTGCTTATCAATTATTAGTTGAGCACCATAAGGCCAATAATCAAATAGGAAACGACAACACGCTATATAAGCATAGTGCTCATTTGGCCTTTTTTAGTGCTATGAATTCATTGGGTTATCCTTCGACGAGGAACATAGCAATATCATGTGCAGATCAAGATGGTGACGGAGTTAGCTCTAATATAGCGGAAGAAGGTGATTGGATGTTTGATGCAAATTCAATAGGTAAGATTAATGCTACGATTAGTGGCTGGATTGAAAAAACGGGCAACACTCAAACTGTGTTTCAGGCTGGGGTAAACTTATACGGAATAAAACTTCTTGGGGCGTATAGAAAAATAAGAAAATATTATGCTAAAGCTCCAACGCTTGCAGCTGCATCAACCGAACGATTTTATGATCCAGGTATATTCTTATTCCGTCCAATAACATTACTTCAAAGTCGGAAACTTCAAAACTACGACTGCGCTTTTGTCCCCATCACCTCCGTGTTTGATGTCCAGGCTTCAACCAATAAGTATTACGGTTATGATGCCAAGACAAACTTGTTGTGGTATGAGCCTGGTGATAATAGTGAACCATGGGGGTATCCTCATAACAGCTCAAACATAACTCAGCCCCAAACCGTTACACCGTTTGATGCTGTTTTTGCACATGATGAAAACGATTTACATGTAAATGATCCAAGGTGGCAAATACGCGAGTTTTTGATTGATGAAATGGCTGATAATTCAACTTACAAGTATTTTCTTGAGAATCGATCGATTGGTGTGAATGAAGCATATGGGGCAAAGTTCGAAGCACGTCAAGAGCTGACTTTAGGAAAAGCAGAAAGTAATGAGCATGTGGATGGACGGTTTATATTGGGTGAGTTTTCAGAAACGGAAATAAGTTCTGAAAAGGAAATTATTCTTAAGCCAGGAGTTGATATTTTCTCGGGGGCTAAATCCACCATTAAAGTTGAAAACATGTGCTCCCAATGTTTTGCATTTCAGTCATTAAGTCGCGTAGACAATGATCTAAATTCAGGTGTGGTAAGTGAACCCTACCTTCCTGCAAATGATCGACCAAATTTTATTGAAGAAACATTGGACTCCAAAAATCCAGAAGTTTTGATTTTTCCAAACCCGACCTTATCTTCCGTATATATTAAAAATGTTCTTAAGGGTTCTAAATTTGAGATTAAAGATGCTTTTGGGAAAAATATTATGCAAGGTATAATTGAAGAGACTCAGCATTTGATTGATCTGAAAGGGTTTAAAAGTGGAATTTACTTTATTTACATGAATGACAAATTGGGTGAAAGTCATATCAAACGAATTGTAAAACTTTAAGTCATGAGAAAGAAGATTTTCGTCGTATTTATTTGGTTTTTAGTCCTTACAAGCTCCTGCCGCAAACTCAACTACAAAGACACCACAGTGGAAGTATATGTAGAAAATATTTCCTTGCACGAGCCTTTAGTGAATCACCCAATAGTGATCAAAGAACGTTCTTCTAATATTTCTGGTAACATTATTACGGTCATTGATAGGCAGTTTACTGATGAGAATGGCATTGTATATTTTGATGTAGAAACCCATAGAAATTACGACTATGAGGTTGAATTTGATTATCGAGGAGGTAGAGAAGGGTTCACTACTTTAAGCCCAGGCGATGATGATCCTAATCGCGTTATTGACAGGGTGAAAATTAATGGAGGTGAGGATCAGTGTGCACATTTGCAAATAATTAGGGGGGGGGCATTAGACCTTTTTATAAAAAACTCTTCAGTTAACGCATCAAATGAAACGATGATGGTGCAATTTAAACATCAAAATGGTATTCGTTTAAGAACTCTTGACAAAAAGAGTGACCGAAGATCTACGATTTCGTTATGGGAAGGAGACTATTTGGTAGATTATTACATCGCATCAGAGGGTGACACTATCTATTATAATTATGATACTTTGTCCCTTTCTGCAGAAAATTGGCCTAGTCCTAATGATTATGATGTTATTCATGAGCCATAAATTGTTATGAAGCTTTTTAAGATCATTTCATGAGGGGGCTAAGGGTTTTGCTTTATCGTCTGCATAAACAGAAAGCTTATAATCTGAAACCTGAAACCTGAAACCCTCCTACGGCTTCGCTATGCTGAAGCTTCGCGAAAGCAAGCGGGTAAACCCTCCTACGGCGGGTAAACTTGCGGCTTTTTTCCTTTTCATTTTTGTCTTGATACAAAAACGAAACAAAAAAATCAAGACTGCTGTATTCTCCCTTGAAATCCTGGCGTCCCTTCGCTATCTCACTCCAACTCGTGCCGCATCTGCGGCACTCAAACACCGAGTTCGATGGCCGCTCTGTTCATGCCGGATTTCAACGGGTCGAATCCAGAGGTCGATTAATAACTTTCGCCAGATTTTTGATGGAATGCTATTTTGATTGGCGAGCTTTAATCTTCCGTCAGGCTACTTTTACATTCATAATTCTACATTCTACATTCTGCGGTTCTTAAAGCCTGCAACGTGCAACCTGCAACCAAAACACACCTACACGTTATTCCCTAAACAAAAGTCCATACATTTGAGCGCCTAGATAAAAAGACATATCATGAAGATCAGAACGCTATTCCTCTCGCTTGTCCTATTAATGCTTGTGAGCTCATGTTCAGAGAACGCAAAGAATAAAGTGGTTCTCGGAAATGAAAACTGGGTTTCGAGCATGTGTTTGACCTACCTCACCAAAGCCGTTTTAGAAGAGAATGGAACGAAGGTGGAAGTCAAGAATAAGCGCATTGAGAATATTCTTGCTGATATGGACAAGGGGAATATTGATGTCTTTATGGATGTATGGTACGAAGGTCATAGTGTATATCTCTATGAGTTCCCAAATCTGGAAGACATGGGAACCATTTATGAGCATTGTGAGATCGGCCTGGCTGTGCCGAGCTATTTCGGAATTGATTCAGTTTCACAACTCAGTGCACGTGCAGCAGAATATGACGGAACCATCTATGGAATTCGTGAAGATGCCGGAGTGATGATCGCAACCGCATCTGTATTGCGTTCATATGAATGGGAAAATATCCACATCAAATCTGGAGACCAATGAACGCTCAAAACAATTAGATGCATCTATCGCTCAGCAGAAGAACTTCGTAACTGCCGTTTGGAAACCCGACTGGAAGAACGATCACTTTAACCTTAAGTGGCTTGCAGATACTACTGGACTTTTTGGAAAAGGCGACAAGATCCAGAAAATGGCGCGCCCGGGTTTTGCAGAAGAGTATCCTGAGATCCATGCTATCCTCAAAAGAATGTATTTGTCTGAAGAACAACTTACTTCCTTTGTGAATGTGGTTAAAGACAATCGAAACCCAAAAAAGGTCGACGAAATGGCGAAACAATGGATCGCCGATAATCGCCAATTGGTGAATGCCTGGTTGGGTAAGAACGGCACTGAATAAGAGTAGTTCATTTACTCAATCTGCCTTGATTTCACTCCCGAAAGGCAGGTCTTTTTCATTACCTTTGCAGCTCTATAAGTGTATAATATGAAGATACTAGTCTGCATAAGCAAAGCACCAGATACCACCACCAAAATTTCTTTTACTGATAACGACACCAAATTCAATGAAAGCGGTGTACAGTTTATCGTGAATCCTTACGACGAGTGGTATGCACTGGTGAGAGGTTTGGAGTTGAAAGAGAGTTTAGGAGGGTCAGTTACTACCGTGACGGTTGGTTCTGCGGCCAGTGAGCCTATCATTCGTAAAGCATTGGCCATAGGGGCAGATAATGCTGTGCGTATTGATGCCGAGCCAGAAGATGCTTACGCTGTGGCAAAACACATAGCAGATTACGCTTCAGATAAAGATTTTGATCTTATCCTTTGTGGAAAAGAGACCATCAACTACAATGGATCGCAAGTTGGTGGGATGATCGCCGCTCTACTTGACCAGCCTTATGTTTCGCTGGCAAGCAAACTTGATATGGATGGAAGCAAAGCTGTTGTGCTAAGAGATATTCAAGGTGGAAAAGAAACTATTGAAGTAGAAACACCGTTAGTGATCTCTGCTGCTAAAGGAATGGCGGAACAGCGAATTCCAAATATGCGCGGAATCATGGCTGCGCGAACCAAACCACTGGAGGTCGTTACTCCAGAAGCTGCTGAAAACCTTACAGAGGTTGTTTCTTACGCTCTGCCACCTCAAAAATCAGAGGTGAAGTTGGTAGACCCAGAGAACGTGGAAGAGTTGGTCAGAATGTTGAAAGAAGAAGCCAAAGTGCTTTAAAAAACAGGAAGAATGAAAGTATTAGTATTTGTTGATTCAGCAGAAGGTAAATTAGTAAAGTCCGCCCCAGAAGCCGTTTTCTATGGTTCTAAACTGGGCGATGATGTTACAGTTTTGGCTTACGGACAGGTTTCTGAAGATGAGCTATCAGGACTCGGAAATTACGGGGCATCAAGTGTAATGCATCACGCCGGACTTGATCATATGGACCCGGTGAAACTGAGCCGATTGGTTGAGGCCGCAGTAAATGAAACGGGTGCTGAAGCTGTGATCTTCTCGCACGACTTCACAGGTAAGTCAGTGGCGCCAATTGCCGCTGCTAAAATGAAGTCAGGTTTGGTAACAGGTGCAGTTGACTTCCCGGATACGAGCAATGGTTTTAAAGTAAAATCTGCGGTATTCTCAGGTAAGGCATTTGCATTCTACCAGATCAATACCGATAAGAAATTTATTTCGCTACTTCCGAATTCCATCAACCTGGAAGAAACAGGAGGGAGCGCTAGTGTTAGTGCCTTTGATGCAGATCTTGGAGATAGCCGTATCAATGTCGTAAATGTTGAGAAGCAAGTGAGTGACGTTGGTCCTGTGCTTACAGAAGCTGATATGGTTGTTTCTGCAGGCCGAGGATTAAAAGGACCTGAGAATTGGGGGATGGTAGAAGAACTAGCCAAAGAACTTGGCGCTGCTACAGCTTGTTCACGTCCAGTTGCCGACATCGGATGGAGACCTCACCACGAACACGTAGGTCAAACAGGTATAGCCATTCGTCCGAATCTCTACATCGCCATTGGAATATCTGGCGCTATTCAGCATTTGGCAGGAGTGAATGGTTCTAAGGTGATCGTAGTGATCAACACCGATCCGGAGGCCCCATTCTTTAAAGCAGCCGACTATGGGATCGTTGGTGATGCCTTTGAGGTTGTGCCAAAGATGCTTGAGGCAGTGAAGAAATTGAACGCGGCATAGGTCGCTTATGGAAAAGAAGATCAAGCTTGAGATCGTAGGTTTATCCTACAGCCAAACCCAAACTGGGGCTTATGCGCTGGTGTTGGGAGAGGTTGGTGCCAAAAGAAGACTGCCGGTGATCATTGGCAACTTTGAGGCGCAGGCCATTGCCATTGAGCTTGAGAACATGAAACCGAGCCGTCCGCTCACCCACGATATCTTTAAGAGCTTTGCGGATTCTTTTGTCATAACGGTGAAGGAAGTCATCATCTACAATTTGGTGGAAGGCGTTTTTTATGCCAAGATCATTTGTGAAGGAGAAGGAAAAGAAGTGGAGATCGATGCGCGAACATCAGATGCTATAGCCCTGGCCGTTCGTTTCAAATGTGAGGTATACACTTACGAATTCATTTTGGAAAAGGCCGGGATCATTTTGGAAGAAGAACAGGACATCAGCTCAGTAGAGGAAGAGGTGGAACAGGTGATGGAAGACGATAAACCACTCACCATGGCTGAAATGAGTCTGGAGGAACTCGAGCAAATGATCGAAGAAGCCATCGCCAATGAAGACTACGAGCGCGCTTCCAAGATCCGTGATGAGATCAATCGAAGGAAGTAATCATTCCTTGAAATATCTTTTCTTTGACTAATGCTACTTGAGATAGGAATCACATCTATCCTGCGGGGATTATTAGGTATGGCGGTATTGATTGCTATTGCCTGGCTTTTTAGCGCTAACAGAAAAGCGATTTCCTGGAAAGTGGTGGGAATAGGATTAGGCTTTCAGGCTCTACTAGCCATCGCGATCCTTAAGTTAGATTTTGTAAAAGCCATCTTTGAGTTCATCGGGAGAATCTTTGTGAAGATCCTTGATTTCAGTAAGGAAGGAGCTGAATTTCTTTTTGGAGATTTCATGGCAGTAGACTCATACGGATTCATTTTTGCTTTTCAGGTGTTGCCTACGATCATTTTCTTTTCGGCTCTCACCTCGGTATTGTTCTATTTGGGAATCATTCAAAGAGTAGTGAAGCTCCTGGCGCTGTTATTCACCAAACTTCTTGGGATCTCAGGTGCAGAATCACTATCAGTCGCTGGAAATATCTTTTTGGGTCAAACGGAAAGCCCTCTGCTTATCAAGGCATATCTGCCTAAAATGAACCGCTCGGAGATCTTGTTGGTCATGATCGGTGGAATGGCAACTGTGGCGGGGGGCGTTTTATCTGCTTATATCGCCTTTCTGGGTGGTGACGACCCCGAACAGCGTTTGATGTTTGCCAAGCATCTGCTGGCAGCTTCGATCATGGCAGCACCTGGAGCCATCATCGCCTCCAAGATCTTGTATCCTCAAACGGAGGAAATAGAAAAAGAGGTGACGGTGAACATGGATAAGATCGGATCTAATTTTCTGGATGCGCTTTCCAACGGAACCACAGAAGGTTTAAAACTCGCCGTGAACGTAGGGGCGATGTTACTGGTCTTTTTTGCATTTATTGCCATGGTGAATTTTGGTTTTGTGAAGTTGGGTGACCTCACGGGCTTGAATGCCGTTATTGCTGAAGCCACGAGTGGACAATATGATAGTCTGAGTCTTCAATTCATACTGGGCTACATCTTTGCCCCTTTAATGTGGCTTTTAGGTGTAGCAACGCAGGATATTGCCTTAGCTGGACAGCTTCTGGGCGAAAAGATCATTGCATCTGAGTTTATTGGCTACACTAGTTTGGCTGAGCTAAAGAATGCCGGTGCTTTCACCTCTGAAAAGACGGTGATCATGGTGACCTATATGCTCTGTGGATTCGCAAATTTTGCTTCCATTGGTATTCAGATCGGCGGTATTGGATCGCTTGCTCCTTCTCAGCGCAAAACACTTTCTCAATTTGGCATGCGTGCCTTGCTTGGCGGTACGATCGCAAGTTTGTTTTCAGCTACGATTGTGGGGATGGTGTTGTAGGTGTCTTCGGCTGCGCTCAGACACCTACGCGAAAGCGAGTTTGACTTCATTCTATGCTCAGACACCTGCGCGAAAGCGAGTTTGACTTCATTCTATGCTCAGACATCTACGTGAAAGCGAGTTTGACTTCATTCTATGCTCAGACATCTACGTGAAAGCGAGTTTGACCTCATTCTAAGCTCAGACACCCAATAAAACTAGCACGTTGTCTGAGCGCAGCCGAAGACAACACATTCAAAAAAACATCACTTATTTAACTCCTTCACCCCCTCAAAAAAAAGCCTCAAATTCCCATTGTATTTTTCATTCAAAACCCCTTCCAACGAATCCTGCTGAGCACGATACGTACTTAATCCAGTAAAGAAGGTATTGTTTGCTTCAACTGTATCTCTTTCGAGAATACCGAATCGATCGGGTTTGCTCAGTGGCAAGTGCTTGAACCGATCCAGAGCAAAACGGAAAAACAGTTTTTTCTGCTGACGTCGTTCATCGATCGATGTTGAATCGCTCATGCCATTGTAAAGCGCAGCCATAAGATCACGCATCTCCATTGCTGTCTCCACAAAAAGATCCACATCCTTCATATGCTCATCATATTCCCGGTACTGCTTGGAGGTCTTACCGTATTTTTTCTCCAGGAAAAGGTATGCTCCCTTAACTCCGATGAGGGTTGCAAGATTCTCGTTCAACTCCGCATCGCTGGCCAGGTAAATGGTGCCATGAGTAAGTTCATGAATGATCAACTCTGCCAATTTGCCTTCACTCCCCTCGAGAGTTTTACTGAGGATCGGATCATCAAAATAGCCCAGCGTACTCCAGGCGCTCACTTCTCCAATGGACACATCAAATCCTTCGTTTTGCAGACGGGATGCTTCGTTCTCCGCCTTCAATGAGTCAAAGTATCCCTTGTATTCCAGCTCACCTAAAAACGGATAGTTCCATTTAAAGGGTTCTAGTGAAAACTCAGGAGCAGCTGTCACTACCCACAATATGGCTTTACCCTTTTGGTCGTAAAGTTTATCATAACTACCACTTGGCTCTAGGCCAAGCGAATCAACAGCAAATGCTTTTGCCTCCTGAACAAGGAGTATCTTTTGTTTTAAAGAATCCGGAAATGACTCAGCTTCAAGATAGTGTTCAATAGCTTCACTATTCCAAAGTACATTGATCTGACCTTTGAGTTGACCGAGACCATAGATAAGCATCTTGTAATTCACTGCGGCTAAAACAAGCAGGCCGATAGTAAGCAGCAGGAGGATACGTTTGATCACACGGTATCTTTAAGCGCTCTTATGAGTTCAGCAAAGCCTTCACCTTGTCAGCAATGGCTTTACCATCTGCTCTGCCAGCAAACTTCTTAGACGCGATGCCCATGACCTTGCCCATATCTTTCATAGACTCAGCGCCGGTCTCTTGAATGATGGCTTTAACACCGGCGCTTAATGCTTCATCACTCATGGCTTCAGGCATATACTCTTTAAGGATAGCAGCTTGTGCTTTTTCTTCTTCCGCGAGGTCTTCCCGCCCCTGTTCCGAGTAAAGCGAAGCACTGTCTTCTCTTTGCTTGAGGAGCTTTTGAAGGGCCTTCATGGCTACTTCGTCGCTCACCTCTCCACCACCACCTTTTTCGGTGGCAGCGAGCAATAGGGCCGATTTTACTGCCCTCAAGGCATTCAAACGCTCCTTGTCTTTGGCCTTCATGGCCGTTTTGATGTCGTTGTTGATCTGTTCGCTTAAGCTCATATCAATCTACGTT
Source organism: Salibacteraceae bacterium (assembly GCA_965659675.1). Classification (GTDB taxonomy): domain Bacteria; phylum Bacteroidota; class Bacteroidia; order Flavobacteriales_G; family Salibacteraceae; genus CBFHWY01. The sequence continues at coordinate 11,160 of CBFHWY010000024.1, forward strand.
GTCGTGTAGGAATCTATTGTTTGGCTTGATCTCAGTGCTCTTGTTCCCATCTTCGTCTTCTTTCTCACTCAAGGTGTATCGAGAAGCTTGAGACTCTGATGAATGCGGAGTATCCTCCAGATCGATCTTTCTTCTTTTGAAAGCAGGCTCTCTTTCAAGGTCGTTGATCCCAGATGGTGATTTGATGCGCATGCTCAGGTTTTTCAGATTCATCATTCGCTGATGTGCTCTTGCCTGACGCTCTTCATCGCTCATACCGCTATTATCTTCCTCACTCAATTCGTGCTTAATTGCCTGAGGCTCTTGTTCCTCTTGCTTTTTGGTCACAAATGGTTCGCCGGCCTGTGCTTTTTGCTCCTCTTCCAATTCATCATCCAAATGATGAACAACAGCTTGGTCTTCCTCTGGAGTTTCAGTTTTTTTGGCCTGCTCGTGCATGACCGTGAACTCAAAAGTAGTTTGGGCTTTGTCTTCCTCCTTTTGAACTTCAGGAGCCTCATTCACTGGGCCAGGAATCTCATCCTCTTCGTCAGTACTTTGAGTTTCGTGTTCATTTTTAGGCTCTTCCTGCTCAGATTTCAGAGTAGGTTCACTGAATTGTGGCTTTTCTTCTTGCGCCGGACTTTGTTCATCCATCGGTTTGGTGAGTTGAGTGTCCACATCGTCTTCCAACCTCACAACCTTGCGCTCTACGCGTTGTTTCTGCTGCTCATCTTGAATGCCCGTATCGGGTGCTTTTTTGAAACCAGTAGCTACAAGGGTGATGTTCATCTCATCTTCTCCCATGCTTTCATCTAATCCGTGTCCCCAAATAATATCTGCAGACAATCCGGCTTCATCCTGAATGTAATCGGTGATCTCTGAGATCTCATCCATGAGCACGTTGTTCTTTCCGTAAGTGATGTTCAGTAACACATAGTCGGCACCCTCGATCCTGTTGTCGTTCAACAATGGAGATGCAAGTGCTTCGCTAACAGCTTTGAGTGCTCTATTTTCTCCGCTTGCTGATGCAGATCCCATGATCGCGACACCGCTGTCTTTCATCACAGTGTTAACATCGTTAAAGTCAACGTTGATCTTACCTGTTCTGGTGATGGTCTCAGCAATGCCTTTTGAAGCAGTTGTAAGTACGTCATCTGCCTGTGCAAAGGCATTGTCAAGGGTAAGGTTTCCGTACATTTCACGCAGTCGATCGTTGTTGATCACAAGCAAGGTATCAACGCTTTCACGCATGGAAACAATGCCATTTTCTGCAGCCATTCTTCTCTTTTTTCCTTCAAAGGAGAAAGGCATGGTTACGATACCAACGGTAAGGATATCCATTTCGCGGCATGCTTTTGCGATGATTGGAGCGGCTCCTGTTCCAGTTCCACCACCCATTCCAGCGGTAATGAATACCATTTTGGTTCCACCACTGAGCATTTCCTTGAGGTCCTCAATGGTCTCAATGGCAGCATTCATTCCTGTTTCAGGATTAGAGCCGGCTCCCAACCCATTGGTGAGTGTCTCACCTAATTGGATCTTTTGCGGGATCGGACTGATGTCCAGCGCTTGTTGATCGGTATTACACACAATGAAATCTACTCCCTTGATGCCCTGAGAGTACATGTGATTAACGGCATTTCCACCTCCGCCACCAACTCCGATGACTTTGATGAGTTCTGTTTTTTCTTTTGGCAGATCGAATTTCATATCACTTGGTTTTAATTCTTGATTATTCCAGACCGTCTTCGAGCATATCCGTGCCCTTCTTGATCAGACGTTCCCAGAAACTTGATTTTTTCCTTTTTTCAGGAAGCTGTTCTTCCCTGTATTCTTGTCCTTGCTTGGCCGCAAGCTCAAAGCCTTTTAGTACGAGTCCTACACCTGTCGAGAACATTGGGCTAGTCACTTCCTCCGAGCCAGAAGCAAGATGCTCTGTTGGATAGCCAATGCGCGTATCCATGCCGGTTACAAACTCAAATAATTGAGATATGTGCTTCAATTGAGAACCCCCACCGGTAACCACGATTCCTGCGATCAATTTGTGCTCAAAACCAGAGTTTCTGATCTCATAGTACACTTGCTCGATGATCTCTTCCATTCTTGCCTGAATGATGCTCGAGAGGTTCTTTACACTGATCTCTTTAGGGTCTCTTCCACGCAGACCTGGGATCACAACGATCTCATTTTCCTGATTCTCACTGGAGAGTGCGGATCCAAACTTGATCTTTAGCAATTCAGCTTGCTTCTTGATGATCGAGCAACCTTCTTTCACATCTTCAGTGATCACATTGCCTCCAAAAGGAATAACAGCAGTGTGACGAATGATGTTATCTTGAAAAATGGCCACATCTGTGGTTCCACCTCCTATATCCACCAGAACAACTCCTGCTTCCTTTTCTTCCTCCGTGAGCACGGCTTCTGATGAAGCGAGTGGCTCAAGGGTGATCCCCATACTGTTTAAGCCAGCGCGTTGAACGCACTTGGTGATGTTTTTCACTGCTGCAATTTGAGCGGTGATGATGTGAAAGTTCCCTTCAAGGCGCTGCCCCGACATTCCCACCGGGTTCAAAATTCCTTTTTCATTATCCACGGCAAAGTCTTGCGGAAGGACGTCGATGATCTCTTCACCTGGCATCATCACCAACTTGTACATGCTTGATGTCAATTCGTCGATATCCGCCTGAGTAATTTCATCATCAAAGCTTTCTCTGGTCTTGTATCCGCTGTGCTGCAAACTGCGGATATGCTGACCGGCGATTCCAACATTCACTTCGCGAATACGAACTCCGGATTTGGTTTCTGCTTCTGCAATGGCTGTTTCAATAGCCTCAACAGTAGGCGTGATATGAGATACCATACCTCTGGTTACCCCTCTTGATTCGGCCTTGCCTAAGCCGAGGATCTCGAGTTTACCATAGTCATTCTTGCGGCCTACCATTGCAGCAATTTTGGTAGTACCGATGTCCAGACCGACAATTATTTCTGATTCTTTTTCCATTAGTTATCGTTTAGAGCAAACCACTTGATTTCTGAATTTGAGATTTATTGTATCGTATTCATTCCATCCGGTATTTGGCAATCCTTTGTCGTAGAGTATTCTAAGTTTCCTGAACTTTTGCTTCAGGTCTACAAAATCTCCTATAACAATTTTGTGATTTCCTACCTTAGGAATCAATACCACTTCCTGATACTTATCAATAAAGATTTGTGCAATTTGTGCCTGCCAGAACTCATCCTGGTCAATAAAATCAATGAGTTTGAAGAGAGATTGAAGTTTGTTTCGATAGAAAGCACTGTTTTCATCATCCTCCGCAAAGAAGGTAGAGTAGGGGATGTTCACAAAGCCATTAACCACCATAACACGGGCGGTGTAGTTGTTTGATAGTGGCATTACTTCCCCTTCGCGATCAATGTAAAAGCTCTCTCCAAACATGTTGAACACTCGTGCGACGGGTGTCCGCTCCTGAATTTCGATCTTCAGTTTATGGTCGATGGTTTTGTAGACCTCTGCATTTTTTACGCTTGGGTTGGATTTAAAGACCTGCTCAAGATGCGCAATATCGAATTCTGACATATACTGTCCTTCAATAGGATATCCCAGGTTCCGAACTGCTGTTTCTACTTCTTTCTCAGAGACAAAGGCATTATTCAGATTATCTCTGTTGATCTTCACTTCCAGGCCATCGCAGATCGCGGAGCTTTCCCGATTGGCAACAAAGCCCATCAGGAAACCAAGAAGACCTATACCAAGGATCCAAAGCGATATGTTGATCCACTTTCTCATTTGAGAACCTCCTTAAGTTTTGGTACAATCTGAGCAATGTCTCCAGCCCCAATACTGATAAGCAGCTCTGCTTTATTTTCCTTAAAGTAGTCTACACATGCTTCCTTTGAAAGCACTTGTTTTTTCTTGAGCTTGATCTTTTCTAGCAGGACGGAAGAATTTACCCCCTTGATCGCTTTTTCCCTTGCCGGATAGATGTCAAGAAGCACCACTTCGTCAAACTTTCCAAGAACTTCTGCAAAAGCTTCCATGTGGTCTCGTGTTCTGCTGAAGAGGTGAGGCTGGAAAATGCAAGTGATCTTCTTTTTTGGATAAAGTGCCTTTACACTGTTGTACACGGTTTTGATCTCTTCTGGGTGATGAGCATAGTCATCGATGAAGGTGCATGACCTGGTCTTCAGGATGAATTCAAAACGGCGCTTAATGCCTTTAAAGCTTTTAAGCCCTTTCCTTAATTCCAATTCTGAAACTCCTGCTTCAATGGCAATAGCGGATGCTGCGACCGCATTCTCAACATTGTGCAGTCCTGGCATGCCCAGTTGTAAGTTCTTGACAGGAACTGTATTTGTGTGAAGATCGAAATGGTAAATACCATTCTTAAGTTCGATATTTTCAGCAAAGAAGCCGCCTCCACCCTCAAGAGAATAGTAGAAGTTTCTAGCGCCAGATCTGATCTTATTCTTTAGACTGTGATGTATGAAACAGACACCATCCTCATCAATAAGATCAGCAAACTCCTGATAAGCCGCAACCATGGCTTCTTCATTTTCATAGATATCGAGGTGATCCGGATCCACTGAACTGATCAGCGCCATATTTGGTTTCAAACGATGGAAAGAGCGATCAAATTCATCAGCTTCCAACACGCTTGGCACTTTCTTTTCCGAATAGAGAAAATTGGTATCGTAGTTCGCGCTGATCCCTCCAAGAAAGGCGGTACAGCCCAATTGACTTTGGTGAAGAATATGTGCCAGCATAGTTGAAATACTGGTTTTTCCATGGGTTCCTGCAATGGCAATACTATTGTGCTCTTTGGTGATCTTTTCGAGAACCTCTGAGCGTTTCAACAGCTCAATACCTGATTTGCGCGCCTCAACCAGCTCTGGAAAGTCTTCGGGAATGGCTGGCGTATAAACTATGAGGTCAGGATTGCCCATGAGTGCTGGATTGGCCTCATAATGGATCTCCATGCCCTCTTCTTCAAGTTGACGTGTCAAAGGACTTGGGTTCCGATCATAACCTCTCACGCTCTTGTTCTTTCTTTTGAAATAGCGCGCAACTGCGCTCATACCGATGCCACCGATGCCAATGAAATAAACTTCTTTTATTTTTCGCAGCCCTTTCATTTGATCAATTCAAGCACCTCCTGTGCAATGTTTTTTGCAGCATCTGCCTTGGCGAGTTGAAGAATGTTTTCAGATAACTTCCTCTGTCGTTCCTCATCTGCCATGAGCTTTTGGATCTCATCCCAGAGTTTTTCTTTCACTTCTACATCCTTCACCATGATCGCTGCATTGTGATTTACGAGTGCAAGTGCATTCTTGGTCTGGTGGTCTTCAGCCACATTAGGTGATGGAATGAGAATTACTGGTTTTGCCACATTGCATAATTCGGATACGGCGATCGCTCCAGCCCTCGAAATGATCATATCGGCAGCTGCATAGGCATAATCCATTTCTTTGATGAACTGAACAGCCCAAATGCCTTTGTCTTTGAATGGTTCAGCTTCCTGCTGACCGCGCTCCCAGTACGCTCGACCAGTTTGCCAGATCACCTGTATTCCTGCATCAGCAAAACTTTTCAGATTGTGGGCAATACCCTGATTGATGCTTCGTGCACCTAAACTTCCCCCGACAACCAGAATGGTTTTTCTGGATGGATCGAGTTTGTAATGTTCAAAGCCTCGTTCGCGCTTTCCTTCCAGCTTGATCACATCAGAGCGTACCGGATTGCCAGTGAAGATCAATTTCTCTTTTGGAAAGAAGCGATCCATTTTATCATAGGCTACACAGATCTTTTGAACCCGTTTGGCAAGGAGTTTATTGGTTATTCCTGGGAATGAATTCTGTTCTTGTACCAAACATGGAATACCTTTTTTAGAGGCCTGGTACAATAGCGGTCCGCTAGCATAGCCCCCAACTCCGACAGCAACCTGCGGTTTGAATTGTCGAATGATCGCCGATGATTTGATCAAACTACCGATCACCTTAAAAGGAAAGCTGAGGTTTCTTAAACTAAGTCTTCGCTGAAGTCCACTAATATTCAGGCCAATGATCTCATAGCCTGCCTCTGGAACTTTTTCCATTTCCATACGTCCTTTGGCGCCTACAAACAGGATCTTGCAATCGGGACGCAAGACCTTAAGCTCATTGGCAATAGCGATCGCAGGGAAAACGTGCCCCCCAGTTCCTCCACCACTGATGATGATCCTAGGCCCCTGCATACGCATTCTTATTTATGCTTTGAACTTCTTCCTGAGTTTCGTTTTCAAGGCTCCTGCTCACACTTAGCAAGATGCCAATAGCGATGCATGTGAACCACATGGAGGTCCCCCCCATACTTATCAAAGGCAAAGGTTGACCAGTTACTGGAAGTAAGTTTACAGCAACAGCCATGTTGATCAGTGCCTGGAAGACCAGGCCAAAAGCAATGCCCACGACCATGAGGGCACCAAAGGAATTGGGTTTTTTTGCTGCAATGCGCATCGCCCTGAAGAAGAGCATGAGGTAAAGGAGTAAGATCACTCCTCCTCCGAGTGATCCATATTCCTCAATGACGATGGCATAGATGAAATCTGAGTAGGGGTGGGGCAGAAAATTTCTTTGCGTGCTTTTTCCAGGAGCTATTCTGAATAGTCCACCTTTTGCAATGGCGATCTTTGATTGTTCTACCTGATAGTTCCCTTTGGAATCTGGTGAGGAAAAGCTTTCAATTCTTTTGACCCATGTTCCAGCCCTGGGAATAAGATCGGGAACCACCTTGCCGATCAAAAGGGCAAATGCAACCAGAAATACTCCGGTACCTACCAGGCCGAGAAGGTATTTTAAAGGGATGCCTCCAACAAACATCAATACCAGGGATACACTAAAAAGGACAGCGGCAGTTGAAAAGTTAGCCGGGAAGATGAGCGCACATACTATGAGAACAGGAGCTACGATCGGAACAAAGGCCCCATTAAAGCTATTGATGTCTTTCTGCTTTAAGGAAAGCATGCGTGCTACATAAAGTATCAGCGCTAGCTTGGCAAGATCTGAAGTTTGAAAACTTTGGTTGATCACTGGAATCACCAACCAACGACTTGCTTCATTGATGTTTGCACCCATGAGCAGCGTGAGAAGTAGCAGCGGAATGGAAATAAAAAGTAGTAATTGTGAGACTCTGGACAGGTAGGTGTAGCGAATCCGATGAACCGCGTACACAATGCCAATACCTGCCAATAAGAAGAAACCATGTCGTAGCAAATAGAAAGTGGTGTTCCCACTGTGATACTTATATGCCAGAGTCACAATACTACTGTACACCAATAACAATGATGCCGTCATCAGCAAAAAGGTGATCAACCAGATCGCCTTATCTCCTTCCAGTTTTTTAATTATCCGCTGCAAATCTTAGAGTCTTCTAACCCACTCTTTAAATTCGTGTCCGCGTTCCTCGTAATTCTCAAATAGATCGAAGCTCGCGCAGGCTGGAGATAGTAACACTGCATCTCCTTTTTTAGCCAACTGATAAGCAAGGCCTACAGCCTCTCTCATGCTATCTGCATCATAAACAAGCTCAACCTTATCGGCAAAAGCCTCTTGAAGTTTAGCGTTGTCTTTGCCCAGGCATACCATAGCTTTCACTTTTTCTCCAACAAGCTCTTCGAGCATGCGGTAGTCGTTGCCTTTATCTACGCCACCGGCGATCCAAACAACTGGACGATCCATGCTTTCAAGCGCCCACCAGGTTGAATTCACATTGGTGGCTTTCGAATCGTTGATATAGCGCACTCCAAGGAGGTCGATCACATCTTCGAGTCGATGTTCGATATTCTGAAAATCACTCAGGCTTTCCCGAATGACCTCTTTTCTGATCTCAAGGATGCGAGTGGCAATTCCCGCTGCCATTGAGTTATAAACGTTATGTCGGCCCTGTAGGGCGAGTTCCATTATTGACATAGCTACTGGTTTCTGATTATAGTTAATGATTAGTTTTTCGTTTTCAATCCAGGCTCCTTCTTCAGCCGGCTTTTGCCAGGAGAAGGGGAGGAGCTTTGCTTTAAATTCTTTGTTTTCGATGTGATCCCTTATTGCGGAGTTGTCATAGTTGAGGATGAGTTGATCATCTTCAGTTTGAGCAAGTGACATTCTGAACTTAGAAGCCACATAGTTTTCCATCTTTCCATCATAGCGATCCAAATGATCCGGTGTGATGTTCAGAATGATGCCAACATTCGGTCTGAATGTTTGAATACCGTCCAGCTGAAAGCTGCTCAATTCAAGAACGAAGAAATCGCGGTCAGCTTCGGCGAGCATAGCAGCAAAACTTTTTCCAACATTTCCAGCCATCCCTACATCAAGACCTGCTCTCTTTAGGATCTGATAACACATGTGTGTTGTCGTGGTCTTACCATTCGTTCCTGTAATTCCTATGATGAAGGCATTGGTGTAGCGTCCTGCAAATTCGATCTCTGAAATCACCGAAATACCCTGATCTTTTGCCTTTTTAACAAGAGCTGCAGTATCAGGTATTCCTGGACTTTTTACGATCTCATCACATTTCAGGATCAGATCCTCACTGTGCTTTCCTTCCTCAAAAGGGATCTCATTATTTAAAAGAACGTCCTTGTATTCATCTGCAATAGCACCGCTATCACTGAGGAATACTGTTATATTTTTCCTGTGGGCCAGAAGCGCTGCTCCTGTTCCACTTTCACCACCTCCCAGTATCACTAGCTCATAAGCCATCTATCGAAGCTTGAGCGTGACAATGGAAATAATGGCCAACATGATCCCGATGATCCAGAACCTGGATACGATCTTTGATTCATGCCAACCGAGTTTCTGATAGTGATGGTGCAGAGGGGCCATCTTAAAGATGCGCTGACCCTCTCCAAATCTTTTTTTCGTGTACTTGAAGTAGGCTACCTGTAGGATCACGGATAGATTCTCAACAAGGAAGATCCCACAGAATATGGGGATCAATAATTCTTTTCGGATAGCAATGGCAAAAACGGCGATGATCCCTCCGATGGCCAAACTTCCGGTGTCACCCATGAAAACCTGAGCTGGAAAAGCATTGTACCACAGGAATCCAATACAGGAACCGACGAATGCAGCGATGAAGATTACCAGCTCCTCAGCATTTGGGATGTACATGATATTGAGGTAGTCGGCGAAGACATAGTTAGAAGACAGGTAGGCGAAGATTCCAAGTACGGTTCCAATGATCGCACTGCTTCCACCTGCGAGCCCGTCAAGTCCATCAGTCATATTGGCTCCATTTGAAACGGCCGTAACGATCAATATGACCACAGGTATGAAGATGAGCCATACGTATTTGGCCATTCCATCACCCAGCCAGTCGATCAGCCAGACATAGTCGAACTCGTTGTTTTTAATAAATGGAATGGTGGTTTTGCTGGAACGGGATTCGCTCCAAACAATACCCTGATCGACCTCATTGGCGGGTTTTTCATTGACCTCAACCACTTTGGCTGCTTTTTCCTTGATCACGATATCTGGGTGAAAGGAGAGGATGAGGGCAGCGATAAGGCCGATTCCAATTTGTCCAATGACCTTGAACTTCCCAGCCAGGCCTTCTTTATTCTTCTTAAATACTTTGATGTAATCATCGATGAAGCCGATCGCACCTAACCAAACGGTGGAAATGAGCATCAGGATGATGTAAATGTTGTCAAGCTTGGCAACGAGTAGAGTGGGAATCACAATCGCAGCTAGAATGATCAGCCCACCCATGGTAGGTGTTCCCTGCTTGCTTAATTGACCTTCGAGTCCAAGATCCCTCACGGTTTCACCAACTTGCTTTTTCTGCAGAATGCGTATGATTCTTTTTCCGAAAGCCATGGAGATCAGTAAAGAGATGATCACCGCCAGTGCAGCGCGAAATGAGATGTACTCAAATACTCCGGCACCTGGTACGTCAAGTTTGTCTAGATATTGGAATAGATAGTAAAGCATTAGTCTTTGATGGGTTTTAGGGCGTTATTCAATTCTTCCAGGTCATCGAAATGTTTTCTCTCCCCATTGATCTCCTGATACTTCTCGTGCCCTTTTCCGGCAACAAGAATGATATCATCCTGATTTGCCATGCTACAGGCAGTTCGGATCGCCTCTCTACGATCGCTGATGGCCAGGCTTTTTTTCTTTCCAATAGGATCAAGTCCCTTTTTCATGTCTTCTATAATGCTATTCGGATCTTCCGACCTGGGATTATCTGAGGTAAGGATCACCTGATTGCTTAGCTCGGCAGCAATGCTTGCCATCTCCGGACGTTTACTCTTGTCGCGGTCACCTCCGCAACCCACAACAGTGATCAGCTTCTCTTTTCCACTGCGAATACTTCCAATGGTCTTAAGTACATTCTTAAGCGCATCAGGGGTGTGGGCATAATCCACAATACCCGTGATATTATTTTCAGTTTTGACATACTCAAACCGGCCATCGACAGTCTTTAAATTGCTTATGCTGGTGAGCAACTCTAACTTGTCTTCTTCAAGCAGAATTCCGCACGCATAAACCGCAAGTAGGTTGCTTGCATTGAAGTTGCCAATGAGTTTTGTCCAGACCTCCTGTCCGTCAATATTCAGCTGCATACCTGAAAACTGATTCTCAAGGATCTTGGCTTTGAAGTCAGAAGCTGTTTTGATTCCGTAGCTTTTGACCTTGGCTTTGGTGTTTTGCACCATAACTTCAGAATGGAAGTCGTCAAGATTCACTAGCGCATAAGCGTCTTCAGCGAGATTGTCAAAGAGGATCTTCTTAGCTGCAATGTAGTTGTCGAATGTCTTGTGGTAATCGAGATGATCATGGGTGATGTTTGTGAAGATCGCAACATCGAAATCGAGGCCATGACTTCTCTTTTGGTCGAGCGCATGTGAGCTAACTTCCATGAAACAATGACTACAGCCGTAATCCACCATTTCTCTCAGCAGGGCGTTGATCATCACCGGGTCAGGAGTAGTATGTGTGGCATCGATCACCTCATTGTGGATGAGATTTCTAACCGTGGAAAGGAGTCCTACCTTGTAGCCGAGTGACTTAAATAATTGAAAGCAGAGTGAGCTTACGGTAGTCTTTCCATTGGTACCCGTGACACCTACAAGACTAATGTCCTTTGAAGGGTTATCATAAAAATTGCAGGCGATCTGTGCCAATGCTTGCCTGCTGTCTTTAACCTTAACATAAGTGACCTTCTGATAAAACTGTTCGGGCATTTCCTCACAAAGGATGGCGGATGCTCCAGCCTCAATGGCCTTGGAAATATGTTCGTGTCCATCTTGAGTTGTTCCTCTGATCGCTGTGAAAAGAGACATTTCTTCCACCTTTCTCGAATCAAAGCAGATCTGTTCAATGGCTACATTAGTTGAGCCAACAACCTCCTCAATACCCGCTTTATATATAAGGTCCTTTAGTAGCTTCATGAGAGTTTGAGTTCGATTCTTTGTCCGCGTTGAATTGGATTGCCCGGTTCTATGCTCTGAGCTTTTACAGCACCACTGCCATTCATTTTCACAAAAAGTCCGAGGTTCTCAAGGATGTAAACAGCATCCTGGGCATTCATGCCTCGTACATCCGGAATGAGCTTTTTGTCTATAGCTCGTCTGTAGATTGCCACTTTTTCTTCACCGGTTCTGGTTACTGCCCAGGTAGAACCAGCTGATCGAAATTCATAAGGCACTTTCAGTGTGTTGAAGACCTTCTCAAGGTCCTTCGTGTAACCATTTTTAGAAACGGGATTTCTTGGATGCGCTGAGGCATACTGCTCATTATCTACTTCGCTGTGTATCTCAATGCTTTGTGCATAAACTTTATCGGCGATCTCTTTGAATATCGGTCCAGCTACCAGGTTTCCGTAATAAACATTTCTGGAAGGAGCATTGACTACTACAATGCAGGTATACTTGGGATTATCAGCTGGGAAGTATCCGCAGAAAGAGGCCTGGTAACTGACTTTCGACTTGTAGCGATATCCGTATTTGTCGTTAGCGATCTGAGCAGTTCCAGTTTTTCCAGCAATCTTGTAATTGGCATTGCCGAGGTTTATGGCTGTTCCATTTTCAACCACACCCTCAAGCATGGTTTGAAGCTTTTTTATCGTTTTTTCTGAGCAGATCTTTGGGTTCAGCACTTCAGTATCCATGCTTCGAATTCTCTTACCCATTTGCTTAACTTCCTTAACGAAGCGCGGTTTGACGTAAACTCCATCATTGGCTACGGCATTATATAAACTCAGGATTTGAAGCGGTGTTAAGGCGACTTCATAGCCGTGGGATATCCATGGTAAAGAGATTCCCGACCAGCTAGGATCATCAGCGGATTTGATCTTTGGCTTGCCTTCACCGTAGATTTCAAGACCAAGTGGCTTGTGCAGTCCGATCTTGTAAAGGTGGTCGATGAATTTTTGCGGTTGCTTACCGTAGTAACGATTGATCAGTTTGGCTACTGCGATATTCGAGGATACCTCAAAGGCTCTTTTTACAGTGATCTTTCCAAAGCCTCCTTTGTGACTATCGTACATAGGCGTGTCGTAGAACATGTACTTGCCCTTTTCAGTATCGATGCTGTCGTTTATGTCGATATAGCCATCCTCAAGCGCAACCAGATAAGAAGCTAGTTTGAAAGTAGATCCCGGTTCTGTGCTTTCTCCAACGGCATAGTTGTAAAGCTCATAGTAACCGCCGCTTTTTGTTCTTGAAAGATTTGCGATGGCTCTTACCTCACCGGTCTCAACCTCCATAAGCACCACGCAGCCATGATCCGCCTCCTGTTTTTTAAGTTGCTCCAGCAGGGCTTTTTCAGCCACATCCTGTATGTTGATATCGATGGTCGTATAGAGGTCTGCACCATCTTTTGGTTCGATCTCATTTCGATCGTTGATCGGCATCCATACCCCGCCCGCGATCTTTTGCATCAATCTTTTGCCGCTTACCCCGCTTAAGGTTTTATTGTAGGCGCCTTCGAGACCTACAGGCTTAATTCCTTCTCTTGTATACCCAATGGTTCTTGCGGCTAGTACCTGAAATGGTTTTTCACGTTTGTTCTGTTGCAGATAAATGAAACCTCCCTTGTATTGTCCTCTTCGGAAGATCGGAAACTCTCTGAGGGCTTTGAGTTCATTGTATCTAACCTTGCGTCTGATGAGGTGATAGCGATCCCCTTTTTCTCTTGCTTTTCTGAGCTTGTAGAGCCATTCATCTGCGCTGCGGTCTTTGAAAAGTTGTGAAAGGCTAATGGCAAGGCTGTCTATATTCTCTTCAAAGATCTCGTCGCTAAGGGCATCTGTTTTTGCGTCCCATCTAATCTCGTAAATGGGAACGGAGGTGGCCAAAAGGCTTCCATCAGCGGCATATATATTGCCTCTTACCGCTTCAATGTTCTTGTATTTGGTGCTGTGACTCTCAGCTTTTTGGATCCACTTATCCGCTTCGAGGAACTGGATTTGGGCGATCTTGACAATGATAGCCAGAGAGAAGAGTATCAGTAGGAAGTACACGAGGTAGACCCGTCCGATGACTTTTTTGTTATCCTGGCTCATTGTTTAACGACGATTTTTTTAGGTGGCTCGAACGATTCTTCAAGACCCAGGTCCTTCTTTTTGATGAGCTCAACCAATTCCGATTGTTTGCTATGATGCATGAGATCAGACTTGGTGGTGATGTACTCGCTTCTCAGTTCCTTTATTTCGTTGTTCAAACGATTGATCTCTCGCACACTACCCTCTGTGAGGAATCCATTGGAGATGTATACCAAAGCAAGGGAGGCTAAAAACAAAAGGAACGGCATGCTCCTGATCACCGATTCACGAGTAAATACACTGCCGTTGACCACGCTGATCAAGGAAGAGCCAAATTGCTGCAGTATGTTCTTCTTCTCGCTCATGCTGCTACCTTTTCGGCTATTCTGAGTTTTGCGCTTCGCGCTCGTGGATTTCGCTCTATCTCTTCTTCCGACGGAACGATCACCTTTCTGTTGATCGCTTTTAGAGGAGATTCTCCTCTTCCGTAAATGTCTTTTTCCAACTTGCCGTCAGCTTTTCCCGCTCTGATGAAATTCTTAACCAGACGATCTTCGAGTGAGTGATAGGAGATCACCGAAAGCCTTCCGCCTTCTCTGAGCACTTCAATAGCCTGACTTAGGAACTCCTCGAGTACCTGCATCTCATCATTCACTTCTATACGAATCGCCTGAAATATCTGAGCAAGAAGCTTTGAGTCTGCTTTTCTCGCTCCAAAGGCTTTTTCAACAAGCTGCTTCAGCTCATGGGTGCTTTCGATCTCTTTGTCAGCTCTTCTTTCAAGGATCTTTCTTGTGAGTCTGTGTGCGCCTGGAACCTCACCATAAGACCTGAAAACCCTTAAAAGCTCCTCTTCTGAATAGTCGTTGATGACGGTAAAAGCAGACTTTTCCTGAGACTGATTCATTCTCATGTCGAGAGCTGCATCTGCCCGAAAGGAGAACCCACGCTCTCCTTCATCAAAATGGTGTGAAGAAACCCCCAGGTCTGCAAGAATGCCATCAACAGGAATAGCTTTTTCTGCTCTTAAGTTGTTTTTTAGAAAGCGGAAATTCTGTTTGAGGAGGCTGAAATTTTTATCACTGAATTTATTCTCATGCGCATCCCAGTCCTGGTCAAAGGCGATCAGCCGTCCCTTATTCAGCATGCTGAGGATCTCTCTTGAATGCCCTCCGCCGCCGAAGGTGACGTCGACGTAGCAGCCTTGTGGCTTGATGGCTAAGCCTTCTATGGATTCTTTAAGGAGTACCGGAGTGTGATAGCTTTCAATCATCATTCTCCAGATCTTTATCACCCATGACTTCCTCCGATAATGAGGCAAAGTCAATGTCTTCATTCAACATGCTGTCGTAAGAGTTTCTGCTCCAGATCTCAATGCGCTCTCCGTTTCCGCAGACCTTCACTTCTTTTTCGAGTGAAGCATATTCCATGAGTGGCTTAGGAAGGAGGATTCGTCCGCTGTTATCCAGGCCTAGCGGAGTAGCCCCATTGTTAAAGCGGCGGATGAAGAGTGCATTCTTCCGAACAAATCGATTGAGTTTACCAAGCTGACCAGAGACTTTTTCCCATTCAGATGATGGGTAGATCACAAGGCACTTTTCAAAGATGTCACGATTGACCACAAAGCCCTTGGTTAGATGTTCCTCTAACTGCTTTTTTAAGCCAGAAGGTAAGGCCAGCCTGCCTTTGGCGTCAAGTTTACAATCGTATTCTCCTAGTAGGTTAAGCATTTTTCGCGCAAAAAACTTGCTGTAAAACTAGCCAATATTTCCCACTTTCTCCCATTTACTCCCATTTTTTCCCACTTTGTTGATAAATTCCAAGCTCTTGTTAATTAGCGGCTTAAGTTCAGACAGCAAATTCTTGGGATTCAAGTATTAAGTTCCTGTTAACAGAATTCTGTTGATACTGGGGTGTGAATACTGGATGTTCCGACTGAGAATGGTTATTTTTGACTGATTCAGTGTACTAGATGAAAGAGGAGTTAATAACGGAAGGGAAGTTCAGTTACTTAGAAAAGGGAGAAGGGCCAGTTTTGTTGATTCTCCATGGACTCTTTGGAGCCCTCAGTAACTTTAGAGATGTCTTTGATCATTTTGCAGGGAATTATAAGGTGGTTATACCGGTGTTGCCTTTATATGACCTCCCAGTGATCAACACCAATATCAAAGGCATATCAAATCACATTCGCGAGTTTGTTGAGTTTAAGGGATATGAGAAGGTGAACCTATTGGGGAATTCACTGGGTGGCCACCTGGCTTTGGTTTACACGATACGAAATATGGAAAGTGTACAGAGTTTGATCTTGACAGGGAGCTCTGGGCTTTACGAAAGTGCAATGGGTGATACCTATCCCAAACGTGGCAACTACGAATACATTCGTGAAAAAGTGGAAGTTACTTTTTACGACCCTCAGAATGCTACTAAGGAACTCGTTGATGAATGCTACGATATTGTGAATGATAAAGCAAAGGCACTCAGAATACTTGCGCTTGCCAAATCAGCGATCAGACATAATGTGGGTAAAGACCTACCTAACATGAATATTCCTGTGTGTCTCATCTGGGGAAAGAACGATACCATCACACCTCCAGATGTTGCAGAAGAATTCCATAAGCTCCTACCTGATTCTGATCTCTATTGGATAGATAAATGTGGGCATGCTGCTATGATGGAACACCCTAAGGAGTTCAACGAGCAGTTGGAAAGCTGGTTGAAGGAGAGAAACATCTGATATGATGCGCATCCTTCAGGCGGAGTTCGAGAAGAGTAGCGCCAAACTTTCTGAATGTCCAAAAAGCAAACTACCAGAATTTGCTTTTATCGGCCGAAGTAATGTAGGCAAGTCAAGTTTGATCAACCAACTTTGTCGACGTAAATCCCTAGCAAAGACTTCTTCCACTCCGGGAAAGACCCAGTTGATCAATCACTTTCAGCTACGTACAGACCATTCAGCTTTTGAGGATATCTATTTTGTTGATCTGCCCGGATATGGATACGCTAAAACCTCTAAAGACACCAGAAAAGGCTTTACTCCTCTGATCACCAATTACACTGAAGCTTCGGAGTCACTGGTAAATCTGTTTTTGCTTTTAGATATAAGACATGTAGATCAAAAGATCGATCGTGAGTTCATAGAATTCCTCGGTTTGAAAGAGATCCCGTTTAGTATCGTGCTTACCAAAGCAGATAAGCTGAGTAGAAATAAACAACAGCAAGCTCGTGCGAGCTTGAGTCGCCAACTAAAACGAGACTGGGAAGAGGTACCTCCGATCTTTATTACGAGCTCTCTTCAGAAAGAAGGGCAGGATGATCTGATCAGCTTCATTGAAGAGGTGCTCAACAGTATGGCATAAAAAAACCCCGATCTCTCGGGGTTCTATAAATTTCTTGATTCTGGATGGCTTTATCTAAGCACGAAACGTATAGGTAAATTGTATTGCACGCGAACCGCTTTACCCCGTTGCTTACCAGGTTTCCATTTCGGCATGGCCTGCACTACACGAACCGCTTCTTCATCACATCCACCGCCGATTCCACGTAGCACACGAACACCAGAAACACTTCCGTCTTCTTTTACTACGAAGGTGACGAATACCGTACCAGTGATCCCAGCATCTTTTGCCATCGCTGGATATTTGATATTCTCTCCGAGATACTTGAATAAGGCTCCTTCACCACCAGGGAAACTAGGCATGTCCTCAACAATGGTGAAGATCTCAGGCTCTTCGTATTCTTCTTCTTCAACTACGATAGGCTCGATCTCCATGTTCTCATCCATCTCCGTATCCTCGATCTCGATTTCCTCTTCGATCTCTTCATCGTCTTCCACGATCTCCAAAATGGTTGTTTTTGGTGGTGGTGGAGGAGGTGGAGGAGGTGGTTGTTGCTGTGTGATCGGAATCATCTCCTCTTCCTCGATGTCGAGGTTCAGCTGTCCGAGATTAGCGGCAGAACGCTCAAATTGCGCCCATTCGAAAGCGATCAGAATGAAAGCAAGAGCTCCCAACAAG
This sequence comes from Salibacteraceae bacterium, assembly GCA_965659675.1. Lineage (GTDB taxonomy): Bacteria > Bacteroidota > Bacteroidia > Flavobacteriales_G > Salibacteraceae > CBFHWY01. The sequence continues at coordinate 28,677 of CBFHWY010000024.1, forward strand.
CCAATCGTGAAGAGCATCCCCCTCTTCTTTTCGATATCTACTTCTGGATTCTTTTTTGGTTCCATGTTCTTTTTTACTCTTTTAACTCAAAGATCAAGCCGCTTTTAGCCGATGAGATCTTTATAAGCGGAGGCATCCAGGAGATCATCAAGCTGAGAAGTATCACTCATCTTGACTTTGATCATCCAGCCTTTGTCATATGGATGATCGTTTACTGTTTCGGGACTGTCCTCTAGATCTGAATTGAAAGCAGTGATCTCGCCACTTAAAGGCATGAATAGATCAGAAACAGTTTTCACCGCTTCGATCGTTCCAAAGACCTCTTCCTGATCAAGACTCTCTCCCTCAGTTTCAATCTCCACATATACAATATCTCCTAATTCACCCTGCGCGAAGTCGGTAATTCCAATAACCGCTGTGTCTCCTTCAATGCGAACCCACTCGTGGTCCTTCGTGTACTTTAATTCCTCTGGAATATTCATTCGAGTTAAGCTTTGCTACAAATATAAAAGAATCGACCTGCTAACATAACAGGCAACAAACATTTAAAACTAGTTATCCGCAACCACTTCTTTTACCTCGGGTAGCATCTTTGCGAAGATGTTCTGTATGCCGTTCTTTAAGGTGATTGTGGAGGAAGGGCATCCATTACAAGCGCCCCTTAAACTAAGCGTAAGTTTACCATCAGCATACGAACGGAATAGAATATTACCTCCGTCACTTTCAACTGCCGGCTTCACATACTCATCGAGTATTTGAATGATCTGCGTTTCGATATCTGTTTGGGGCTCACTATGGCTGACCACTTCATTGGGTAGTTCATCGTTCGACGTGATCTCTTGAGGAAGCTCATCTTCCTTGACCACTGGGTGGCCTGTTACAATGTAATTATAGATGAATTCTCTCAACTCATGAAAAACATCATTCCAGTCAATGCCGTCTGCTTTTGAGAGTGATAGAAAGTTCCCGCTGAAGTAGACTTTAGTGATGAATGGAAAACTGAAAAGTCGCGCAGCCAATGGAAAGGCATTCAGATCATCATCCGGGCCTACCTCATAACTCTTATCATCTGGAATTAGCATGATATTTGCAACGAACTTCATGATAGCAGGATTAGGCGTACTTTCTGCGTAAATATTTAATGGAATTTTCTTCTCTTTAACTGACATAGAATAAGTCTATTAATTTCCTTTTATCGAATCACTTACCTTTGCAAAGCAAATGAAAAAAGTATTGACATCCGCGTTAAGTGTTTTTATGGCACTCATGCTTGTGATCACGAGCAGTGGAATGTCTGTTTCTTTCATGCGCTGTCATTTTAGTGGCAAAACCATAATCGGAGCGCAATGCGAAGCGCATTCATCTGATCAACAAAAGGCCAATCCTATAGTTCATCAATCTTGTTGTGATACCGGAAGTTTTGATCTGAACGTCAAACTAGGTACAGAAAAAGAATTGGAGATTGAACAGGTATTGGCCCCTGTGCTTTTTAGTATTCAACTTCCAATACTAAGCTTTAGCGTCAATCAACCTGGCCTATCTAAGCTGGGTGACTATATTCCTTTTCACCCTGAGCTATCTGTGCTTCAGGTATTCAGACTTTGAGAAAGCGGCGAAACACACGCAAGCTATTATCTCATTTAAATTTTAAAGTCTGATGAAAACATTAATATCACTTTTATTTCTTTCTATAACGCTTTCAGCATTCTCGCAGCTGGAAGGTTATGTTTACAGCAAACAGGATCAAAAACCACTCGCTTACGCCAATATTTGGTGGCTGAATACAACTAAAGGGGTGAGCAGTGATGTTGAGGGCTATTTTAAACTTGAGTATCCCAAGGAGTTCCCAGCGAAATTGGTCGTTCAATTTATTGGCTACAATAATGATACGATATCCTTTGACCGGGCCGAACAAACAAATATTCGCGTTGAGCTGAATTTGAGCACACTGTCAGAGGTGGAGATCGAAGAGCAGCAATTCACAAGCAGAATGAATATGAAGTCGGCCTATTTTCAGGAAGATATCTCAGAACATGAGTTGGAAAAGGCGGCATGTTGCAATCTTTCAGAGAGCTTCGAGACGAACTCTAGCGTTGATATGTCTTTTACAGACGCGGTCACCGGTATCAAGCGAATTCAAATGCTGGGCCTTGATGGAGCATATACCTTAATTCAGTTTGAAAACTTACCTCATGTTCGGGGGGTTACAGCAAATACTGGCTTGAGTTATATTCCAGGAAATTGGATCCAAAGTTTGCAATTGATCAAAGGAACGGGCAGCGTGGTGAATGGATATGAGAGTATCACGGGTCATATTAATCTTGAATATCGCAAACCAGACGCTAAAAAAGAACGGCTCTTCTTTAATGTGTACTCAAACCTCATGGGGAGGCTTGAAGCAAATGCCTACGCCCGACAGAGGCTGAATAAGAAATGGTCAACCATGATCTTTGCGAACCTGCACACGATCGCTTTGCATAATGATCACAATTCAGATGGATTTTTAGACATGCCTTTGGAAGAAGGAGTAACGGTATTTAATCGCTGGAAATACAGACACGAGCGTTTGGCAATGCAATTTGGGTTCACTGGCCTTACTGATACTAAAAGAGGAGGTCAGGTCTTTGAGAATGTGGAAAGGGCCAATCTTTATAGGTATGACAAACAAACCCGTCGCATCGAAGGCTTTTTTAAGTCAGGCTTGACCTTCCCGGAACACAATGAAAGAAGTACAGCTATTCTTTTGAGAGGGCGGTATCACGACGAGGATGGGATCATCGGAACAAGAGACTATGTTTCGAGAGAAAGCTTCTTCCACGCAAACTATATTTTTCAGGATGCAATCGGTAAAGAGAAGGATGGAGTTGAAAATAAATTGCGCGTAGGTGCTAGCTATCTCTATGATGAAACACTACAGTCTCTGGATGATATGGCAGTAGACAGAGTAGAAAGTGTTCCAGGAGTATTTGGGGAATTAAGTTTTAATGAGGAGTTCTCTTATTCTGCTGTGCTTGGTGTCCGCACAGACTTTCACAATCTTTATGGTACAAGAGTGAGTCCAAGGGCACATCTTAAATACTATTTCCCAACGCGAACGGTAGCTCGATTGGCCATTGGGAAAGGCTTTCGCGCACCAAATCCTTTTTCAGAATACCAAAGTGGGCTGATCAGTTCACGTCAAGTGATCTTGAGTCCTGAACTTCAGGCCGAATCAGCCTGGAACGGTGGCCTGGCGCTGACACAGAATTTCTTCTTCTTGAACAGAGACGCAAGTTTGAGTGTAGATGTGTTTCACACAAGATTTGAGAGCCAGCTGGTTGCCGATTTCGAGGATAAGGATCTTTTAGTGTTCTCCAACCTTCAGGGTAGATCATATTCAACTGCTGTTCAGGCTGAATGGAGTTTTACTCCACTTGAGCGCTTTGATGTGAAGACCTCCGCAAAATATTATGACGTACGTGTTACCTATTCAGGTGAACTAAAGCGAAAACCGATGGTTCCAGTTTACAGAGGCTTGTTAAACCTGGCATATCGTACGAAGAATGAAAAGTGGAAATGGGATGCAACGGGACAGCTTGTAGGTCAGGCCCGACTGGCATCAACGGCAGGAAATTCAGCTGAGAATGTCAGAGCCGAGGAATCGGATGTATATTATCTTTTAAATTCGCAAATAAGAAGAGATGCAGAGCGTTTTGAGATTTACGCCGGCGTTGAAAATATTCTGGACTTTAAACAAAAAGATGCCATCATTGACCCAGACAACCCTTTTGGCAATGAATTTGATGCATCAATGGTATGGGGTCCGGTAAACGGAAGAGTCATTTATTTAGGTATTAATTTAAAATTGTTCAAACCATGAGAATTGTTGTGCTAATAGCGTTTCTAGGACTTAGCTTGTCTGCAAGCGCAGGAAAATACGAGAAGGTCACCATTCAAACATCTGCCATTTGCGAAATGTGCAAGGATGCTTTGGAGTCTGCTTTTGAAGACAAAGAGGGAATAGTTTACAGCAACCTAAACCTTCAGAATAAGAAGATAAAGGTGAAATACGATCCTGAACTTATCACCGAGACTCAGATCAAGGAGATCATAAGCAAAACCGGCTACGATGCGGATGATATGAAAGCGGATAAAGAAGCCTATTCCAATCTTGCAAAATGCTGTCAGAAGGATGGCGAATGCAAATGATCAAGTCTTTAAGAGGCTTTACGCCCAGCTTGGGATCGGATTGTTACGTTGCTGAAAATGCTACGATCGTTGGAGACGTAGTCTCGGGTGATCAATGTAGTTTTTGGTTTAACTCTGTTGTTCGTGGCGATGTGAATAGCATTCGCCTCGGCAACAAGGTGAATGTGCAAGACGGAGCGGTAATTCATTGTACTTACGAGCGCGCCGCTACAGACATTGGAAATGATGTTTCCATTGGTCATAATGCATTGATACATGGCTGCAAAATACACGATCGTGTTCTTGTTGGAATGGGGGCTATAGTGATGGATCATGCGGTTATCGAGCCCGAGGTGCTGATAGCAGCGGGTAGTGTGGTCCTTGAAAACGCCCATTTGGAGTCTGGTTTCCTTTATGCAGGTACACCGGCAAAAAAAATAAAGGCCCTTGACAAGGACCTTTTTGAAGGAGAAGTATTGCGCATAGCAAATAACTATGTCAAATATTCTTCCTGGTATAAATAAAAAAACCCCGATCACTCGGGGTTTGAAATCTTTATGATAAAGAGATGAATTACTCCATTCCTTCTTCTGAAGCTTCTTCAGCTGGAGCTTCGTCTCCACCTTCCATAGCTTCCTCAGCAGGAGCTTCTTCTCCGCCTTCCATTGCTTCTTCAGCAGGTGCTTCCTCTTCGGTGGCTTCTTCAGCAGGAGCTTCCTCAGCTTCTCCTTCGTCCATCATTTCGGTTACTTCTGCTTCAGCTTCATCTTGTGCAGCAGCTTTATCTTCTGTGCTAGCTCCACCTCCACATGCTTGTAGAAGAAACATTCCAGCAACTAGGGCAAATGCAAATAGTTTTTTCATTTTTCTTTTAGTTTGTTGAATTAGTTGAATCGTTCAGGACAAATGTATATAAATTTAAAGAAAGCCTGTCTTATCCCTTTATTGCTGCTGTTTCTAGGTGTAGAAGTGAAGGCTATGGACAACATGGAAACCGAAACGATTCCTTCTATACTTAAACTCGATAGTGCAATCTCAAAAACAGGCAAATGGAAAACAAAACTCGCTGCAGTGGGCCTTGCCCTGAGCTTGGGGCCTTTTGGAGTGCATAGAATTTATTTAGGTACCAGCACTTTTGTGCCGATCGCCTATACGGTAACGCTCGGTGGAGGATTGGGCATCCTGCCGGTTTTAGACATAATCACAATCTTACTTACCCGCGATCTGGATAAACTGATCGATCATCAGGGAATGTTTCTTTTCCTTCCCGACGATTAGTTTTACTCTACTGTGAGGGTAAAATCTTATGGGTTCTGAATTGTAACCCCTCTCTACTTTCCCACTCCAATCCCCATCCTTTTTATATATAAAGAGAGATTACTCTTATTCCAAACCTTATTGGTTACGGTTCGATATCCTTTTTGATTGAGTTCCTTACTCACCTCGTTCAGAGATAATGATTGAT
>CBFHWY010000024.1:34407-36355 GCA_965659675.1 Salibacteraceae bacterium
TCCAAACCTTATTGGTTACGGTTCGATATCCTTTTTGATTGAGTTCCTTACTCACCTCGTTCAGAGATAATGATTGACTGTATCTTAGTTCATTTATCAGTTCTTGAAGTTCTCTTTCTTTGTCTACTGAGATTTTCTTCTTGTAATCCTTTCCTAACTTAAAAGTATAAGTTGATGTTTTTGAACCATCCACAACCTCATAATTCCTTTTCCCATCAGTAGTTTTTCCTTTCTTTAGAATATCATCCTGAACGATTGGATAGACGAATTCAAAGTGAAACTGATGAGATTGAATCTCAGGTTTATACTCAACGTCAATTCTATTTAGATATTCTTTAAGGAACTTCTGTTTTTCCTCTAATGAATAATCATGAACACCTTCAATTTCCAAGTACATCTGGTCTAACCAATCAACCCAATCATTAGAATTTTGAAAAACCCATAATTCCTTTTCTAACCGTTTAATCTCCTTACTTACTTCCCCCACCATATCAGAAATCTTCCGAATCATTTTCTTCCCTTTTACCTTTTCCATTTTATTGGTGAGTACATCAACCTCTAAGTTTATGATACTCTCTTCATAACCCTCTTTGATTCGTTTCTTATCATTGATGTAACGAATACGTTTATCTGATTCTCGTTTAAGGTCCTGAACCTTTTCGAACTTTGGTCCAAGGTTCTTCAATTTGTATTCTTCTCGAACTCTTTTGGATTCTCTGATGGTCGATGAGATATGTTCTAAAATCATCTCATCCGTTTCCTCAATTCTCAAACTCTTCTTTAAAGTACAGTTCTGATGTTTTAAACCCCACTTACTCGGGTTTTTCCATTTGTATTCTACACTTCGACAACTGTATAATGGATTTGTACCCTTTGATACTGTAGATAATTTCACCCCACAACTTTTACAGAAGATTAATCCATTAAGAAGTGATTGATGGGTATGTCCAGTATTTCTGTATCGGTAATTTTCGTTCAGTTTTAATTGAACATCATCCCAAAGTTTTGTAGGAACTACTTGAGGGGTATCTATTAGAATGGTTTCAACTATCTTCTCTTTCCCATTCACCATTTCTTTCCATTCCCACTTCTGAATACCTTTATACAGAGTACTACCCAACATTTTCTGAATAGTTCCAAGGTTCCAACCATCCTTACTTCTTTTTGGTTTGTAGAGAGTGTTGGTATCTAAGTACATTTTGATTTGAACAGTGGATTTCCCATCTCGATACATCTCAAACATCTTCCTTACTACTTCACCCTCATCTTTATTGATAACTAACTTTTTCCCTTTGACATTGTAACCAAAGGGTACAGTACCACCAATGAAAGTGTTTCCACTTTTTAAAGAGTTACGTTTACCCATAACACTCCTCATCCTTCTCAGTTTATTGTCATACTGAGAAACTAAGGAGAGAATCCCCATCTGGAATTCATCTAATGGATTATCTAAATCAAATGGTTTAGTGGAACTACCTATGTACAGTTTAACCCCATAGTCGAGGAACACTTTATAGATACTCCACCAACTTTGGGTACTTCTACCCAATCTATCAGAATTGAATACCCATACATTTTTGATATTACTCTTTTGAATCTCATCTAAAAGTTCAACCAAAACAATTCTTTCTTCTAATTCTATTTGAAAGGAACTTTGAGAACCCTCATTGAAAATGATTGGTTTTAAACCCAACTTTTCACTCATCTCAAGTCCCATTCGTTTCTGTACTTCCAACCCACCACCATCGGTTTGTTGTATATCGGAAGATACCCGAAGAAGTATTCCAATCGTATTATCACTCATAAGTTACAAATTCAATCCCTGTATATTTCAAAGGTATTGATTTATAACCTATTTAATGTAACATACCTTCTTTTACCTTCTTAATCAAATTGGGAGAACACCCAACTATCTTCTGTATTTCTGAATATTTCAAACCACGTTCTA
>CBFHWY010000025.1:0-35223 GCA_965659675.1 Salibacteraceae bacterium
TTCTACAATTCTATCAGCCTGCTCAACATCTCCCAAACGGTAGAATGATTCTGCAACGGGAAGCATGAAGTAATTGTAAGGCACATTTTCATGAGGCATCACCTCTATGCACTTTTCAAGCACTTCTCTTGCCTTATCTTTCTTTCCAGCGCGCATCAAAGCATCTGCAGTACGTGCGAAATTATTTCTCAGGTTCATGCACATGCGACGATTGTTCTCATTCATGTAAACCCCTGGCTTTTCCATGCCACCGTATGCAAACTGGTTCAATAGCTTATCTGCCACCTTATCGGCGTAAACATATCCGGTTTGACCATCACCTGATTTAGCAATGTACGGTACCAGTCGGTAAGCAAGTCCCTCGAGCTGGAAATACTGCTGCAATCCGATGTAGGCATCATTACCAGTGGTAATAGCAAAATAGATCGGTCGATCCCAGTTGAAATGAGCTAGGAGGTCAAGAATCATCATGTCATTTTTCATGATGTAATTCTTATTCACTTCCCACTGGATCTCATCAACGATCTCAGCTTCTTTTTCCTTCGGAACAAAACCCTGAGAAAGCACTTTTTGCTTGTCAACCTTCAAAGCAAATTTCTTTGTAGGAACATAGTTCATCTTCTTTTTAGAGCTGAACATCAGTTGGTTCTTATCGCTCGATATGAAATCGATCACCTTTTTGACATCAATGTACTTTCCAGCGGTGTTCTTATCTACCATAGGAACGTAGTCTCGGGTTCCCTGACGATACATGTCTTTGGTCATGCTGAACTCAGTAGCAGGAGACTCGTATGCCGCTCTTTTCATTTGATCGATGTACCAATCAGTATTAAGAAGACTGAGGTTGACCACCCTAACATCCGTTCGGTAACCCTCTACCTCCTGAACATACCACAGAGGGAAGGTGTCATTATCCCCATTGGTGAATAAAACAGCTCCTTCATCGCATGAATCCAGATACATTTTTGCAAAATCGCGTGCCGTATACAAGTCACTGCGATCGTGATCATCCCAGCCTTCAGCGGCCATGATGCCAGGAACAAGACCAATACAAATAGCCGTGACCAGACCTCCAGCCACAAGCTGATTCATTTTGACCTTTGATAGTAGCCAGTTGATTATAGCATAGGTACCCAGACCGATCCATATACAGTAGGCATAGAATGAGCCCGCATAAGCGTAATCACGCTCTCTAGGTTGATATGGATATTGGTTCAGATAAAGGATGATTGCCAGACCCGTGAAAAAGAATAACATGGTGACAATAGCAAAGTCCTTTTTATCTCTTCGATAGTGAAAAACAAAACCCAATAGCCCAAGCAAGAAAGGCAATAGGTAGAACGTATTTTTGGCTGGGTTTTCAGTCAACCTCGGTGGCAACTGATCTTGTGGACCAAGTCTCCAGGAGTCGACAAATCCTATTCCTGATAGCCAGTTCCCATCAATGATATTTCCATGACCCTGGATGTCATTTTGCCTACCTGAGAAGTTCCACATGAAGTACCTCCAGTACATCCAACCCACCTGGTGCGCAAAGAAGAAACGCAGGTTTTCCATGAAGGTAGGTTTGTTAATGACCTTGGTCTCTCCATTGATCATTCGATATCGAATTGGTTTACCTTCAAATTTCGACCAGCTTTTATAGGCGCTTACGTGGCGACCTTCTGTACTCCACATCCTTGGGAAAATGGTCTTAAACTCGTCGGCATAATTTGGAACCGCGCTCTTTTTTTCATCAGAGATGATGTATTTTCCAGTTTTAAAGTCCTGGATATAAGTGGGGGTCCCATCCTTATATGGCTCTTGATTATCTAAGGGTGAATTAAAATAAGGTCCGTATGCTAAAGGTTGAGAACCATATTGCTCACGATTCAAATAGCTCAAAAGCGAGAACATATTCTCTGGGTTGTTCTCATCCATTGGAGGATTTGCAGAGGAGCGAATCATGATCATGGCATAAGAACTATAACCGATCAGAATAACGGTTAGACACATCAGAAGTGTGTTTGCCATTCTTCTTTCAAAACTTGGTGCGAAGAGGATCAGTCCACCCAAAACGGCAGCAACTACAATACTGAGCGTGCTCAGTGATCCCACGAGCAGTGTCAGCCCCACAACAAGAGCTCCAAAAAGAGAACGGTTGATATTTTCATTATGAGTCATGCGTATAGCGAAAACCAGGACGCCAACGACGAGAAGCATATGAACGAAAACCCCAATATTAAAGGGCATACCCATGCCATTAACAAATGCAAGTTCGAAGTAGGAAGACATCTCAACCACTCCAGGTATGATGCCTTTCTGAATGAATCCAAGTAAGAGAACAGAAGCAATCGCTGCAAAAACGACTCCTTTCGGAGTGACTTTGTGTTTCTTGAAGTAATAAACGAATACGATCGCAGGAATGGCGAGTAGGTTAAGAAGGTGGACTCCCACAGACAAGCCCATCATGTATGCGATGAAAATCAGCCAGCGGTTAGAGCCATCTTCTTCAGAAACTTGTTCCCAACGAAGGATCGCCCAAAAAACAATGGCAGTAAAGAGTGATGACATCGCATATACCTCCGCTTCAACTGCTGAGAACCAGAATGTATCTGAGAATGTATAGGCTAAAGCACCAACCAGGGCCGACCCGATGACAGCGACCTTTTTTCCATCAGTGAACTCAGCGCCCTTGATCTTTGCGATCTTCTTTCCCAATGCCGATATGGTCCAAAAGAGGAAAAGAATGGTAAAGGCCGATGAAAGTACCGAGATCATATTCACCCAGTATGCTGCTGTTTCCGGACTCGCAAACATGGAGAACAGGCGTCCGATCATCAAAAAGAGGGGGGCTCCAGGAGGGTGACCTACCTGTAATTTATAACTGGTTGCAATGAATTCACCACAGTCCCAAAAGCTAGAAGTGGGCTCCATGGTAGAAATGTAGGTAAAGGCTGCAATGCCAAAGCTCAGCCATCCTCCAACAAGATCAAGAGTTCTAAATTTCATAATTCTTATTTAGAAGTGTGCGAATTTAGTTAAACAGTAGGATTAGAGTTGAAAATACTGCAATCATAAAAGAGAGTTTTTTACTTTTGCGCTCCCAATTGACCGATGGTGTAACTGGCAACACGTCTGATTTTGGTTCAGAAGAGTCCAGGTTCGAGCCCTGGTCGGTCAACCAAAACCCCGAATGCGCAAGCGTTTGGGGTTTTTTGCTTTTTGCCCACAAGCAGGTACAACGACTCATTTCCATGACGCATTTATAGTATCGATGTCGACAATGGAGCTATCAATGATGCTGTCGGTGCTCAGGTGTCCCGGAGCTTCATTAAAGTATGAAACAGACCATTTTTCAACGCCAAAACTTAATACAATGGCAATGACAGCCGCTGCTGCGAGCCAGTATGTCATTGGACTTTTTCCAAACTTTTTGATTTTACCGAGCTTCTTTGTCCTTTTGCCGTCGATCTTTTTTTCGATCTTCTCCCAGCTCGTATGGACTTCAAATTCAAGTTGATCTTTTCGTATTAGATCGATTAATTTTTGATCATCTGTTTTCTCCATAATCTGCTAGTTTTTCTTTGATCTTTTTAATACTGTAATGCAATCCTGACTTTATGGTCCCTTCAGGCATGCTCATGATATCAGCTATCTCCCTAATACTCATGTCTTCCTTGAACCTGAGAATGAAGGCGTGTTTTTTTTCTGGACTCAAGTCATCCAAACATGAATAGATGAGTTCGCATTCATTATTGAGTTCGATCTTTTCTTCCAAATGGTATGCGTCACTATTTTCTGAAGCTTTATCGCGGTAGCTTTTTCTAACTTCATTCTTCGCGTAAAGGTTCTTGAGCATATTATGAGCTACACTGTACATCCAGGGAATAAATGGCCGTTTTGGATTATACATATCGGGTTTTTCAAATAGCTTTAGGAACAGATCCTGCACAAGATCTTGCGCCTGTTCTGTGTCTCCGAAACACGAACGATAAAAGAAATAGTAAAGTCGCTCAGCATGCCTTTGATGAAGAAGCTGAAGCGCACTGGAATCACCCGCGCTCAAATTCAACATAAGTTGCTCATCACTATTCTGCCGATCCATGAGGCTTATGTTTGGTTATCGCCATAAATACCCAGGCGTAGGTAAGGAGACTAATAATTGGAAAGATGTACAAACTGAGTAACCCAAAAATTTCCTTGTCCAGATACAAGAGCAAATAGGCTCCAAAAAGCACAAGTATTGAAATAATGATATGCCCGTAGCTATTCATGACTTTTGATGCAGATACAGCTTAGATCACGTTTGCGTTCAATATTTCTTCTGTTTGAAATCTTAAAGCATGTTAACTCTTTAACATTGCAGCGTGTGAAAATGAACCCATGTTACAGCTTTTTCAAAGGATCTCCAACATACTTTTGGGCCATGAGAAAATTCCTTTTTTGTGTAATTGTTACGCTTCTGCCAATACTGTCATTGGCCCAGATCAAGCAGCAGTATGTCGATTACTATGATAAAGATGAGACCAGAAAGCGGAAAGAGGGCTTGTATGTAGATGGTCTCGAAGATGGTGTTTGGAAATTCTATTACCAAAATGGGCAATTAAAGGAAGAAGCGATTTACGAAGGAGGCCGTTTGAATGGCATGGTTAAAACATATCATGAAAACGGAAAGGTGTTCAATCTAGGCTTTTTTAAGCTGAACTTTCAGGATAGCATTTTTAAAACCTGGTATGAGAATGGCCAACTTGGAGTTGAGGGATGGTTCAGATGGGGGGATAGAGATAGCCTCTGGAAATACTATTATCCAAATGGAAAAACCTGGAAGGTCATTGATTTTAGAGACTCTGTGCCAAATTACAGGGAAGCCTGGGATATCAGCGGTGCCAGGACCCTGAATAATGGGAACGACCTTTTGAACAATTACAGTGAAAGCGGAGAGCTAATAGAGTACTTCCAGACCGCTATGGGAGCAAAGCACGGAGACTATGCTAAGCTGAATGTCAGGGCCGATACCATCATTAAAGGTAAATATGCCGGAGGAATGAAACATGGAATTTGGAATGAATTCTATCCAAATGGGCAATTAAAAGAGAGCCAGGAATACAAAAAGGGCCTTCGTAATGGACTTTATGTGAAGTATTATGAGAACGGAGACACTAGTGCTATTGGCCGATATGAGAACGCAATGAAGCAAGGCTATTTCGCATTCATGTCTGAGGGAGGAGAGCCTTACATGAACGGCTGGTTTAGCGCTGATCAGCAAGATTCACTTTGGCGATATTACTATGAAAACGGAACCTTGAAGAATCAGGGTATATACAAAGATGGCCAGAAGAATGGCAAATGGGAGTTTTGGTATGAAAACGGAAACATTTGGAAATCTGGCGAGTTCCTTTCTGGCAAAGAGGATGGAATCTGGGAATATTGGCATGATACTGTTCCCAAAACCTTGATGATGAAAGGTACATTTAAAGAGGGACTGCTCGAGGGAGAATGGACAACATGGTACCCCAACAAGCAAATGAAAGATAAGGGAAGCTATCTGAACGATAAAATGAGCGGAAAATGGGAAGCGTGGTACCAGGATGGCCAAAAACGCTATGCGGGTGAGCTGAAAGAAGGATTGAGAGAAGGCGCCTGGGAATTTTGGTATCAGAACGGTCAGGTTCGAGAACGTGGTGCTTACATTGAAGGCCTTGAAGATGCTTATTGGGAGTATTTTTACCCTGATGGAAAAACAGACTATTCCGGCACTTACAAAAACGGTAAAAAGGAGGAGACCTGGAAATATTACTTCAAATTTGGAGCGCTTCAAAGAGAAGAGAACTATCGAGAAGGAGACCTTCACGGGAAGTCCATTCTCTACTATCCGAGCGGACAGGAAATGTTAATGAGCCAGTATTTTAAGGGAGTCCGCCACGGAAAATGGAAGTTTTACACCAAGGAGGGAAATCTCCAGAAGAGCTATACCTTTAAATACGGTGTAAAAATCAAAGAATCAGAGTAATTATCGCCTAATATTTTGTACTTTTGCCACGTGAAGAGGGGAGTTCCCCTCTTTTTTGTTGTCTTATGATAAGCAAAGAGCGCATAGAAGAATTGTTGGATTCCTGTTTGGAGAGCCAGTATTTTGCAGTGGATATAAAGGTTTCACCTGCAAATAAGATACAGCTTTTTCTGGATGGAGATGAAGGTTTGCCCATAGATGTTTGCGCAAAAGTGAGTCGCTGTTTGGAGGCGAAACTTGATAGGGATGAAGAAGATTTTGAGTTGACCGTATCCTCTTCAGGAGCCGATGCTCCACTTGTTCTGCCAAGGCAGTATAATAAGCATGTTGGAAGAACATTGGATGTTTATGATGACCAGGGCAATAGCTTTCAGGGTGAATTGACTTCCCTTAGCGAAAGTGGGTTTATCATTAGTTACAGCAAAAAACAAAAAGATCCGGATACCGGAAAAAAGAAAAAAGTAGAAATTCAAAAAGAATTCACTTTCGATCAGGTGAAGAAAGTGAGAGTAAAAGTTCTTATTTAACGCAAGTAAAATGAATGCAACAGAGCTAATTGAGTCGTTTTCGGACTTTAAGGACATCAAAAGTATCGACAGGGTAACGATGATGTCAATCCTGGAAGATGTTTTTGGAGGTGTATTAACCAAAGAATTTGGTTCCAATGAGAACTTCGATATAATTATCAACCCCGATAAGGGTGACCTTGAGATCTGGTGGAATCGCGAGATCGTTCCTGATGGAGAAGTAGAGGACTCAAATCAAGAGATTGCCTTATCTGATGCGATCAAAATTGAGCCAGACTTCGAAGTTGGTGAGGAAGCCTCAGAAGAAGTGCGACTTGAGCATCTGAGTAGAAGAGCGATTTTGTCATTAAAACAAAACCTTGCCGCTCGAATTCAGGATCTTGAAAAGGATAGCATTTATAAGAAGTACAAGGACCGAGTAGGCGATATCGTTACGGGTGAAGTTTATCAGGTTTGGAAAAAAGAGATTCTCATTCTAGACGATGAAGGCAATGAGCTGATCCTGCCAAGGTCGGAACAGATCCCAACAGACTATTTCAAAAAAGGTGATACAGTGAGAGCGGTGGTTTCCAAGGTGGAAATGAAAAACACTACACCCTATATCATCTTGTCAAGAACATCACCAGTATTCCTTGAGCGTTTGTTTGAGATGGAAGTTCCTGAGATCTTTGATGGACTCATTACCATTAAGAATATTGTAAGAGAACCTGGAGAAAGAGCCAAAGTGGCTGTTGAGTCTTATGACGACAGAATTGATCCCGTGGGAGCATGCGTTGGTATGAAAGGATCAAGAATTCATGGAATTGTACGCGAGTTGAGAAATGAGAATATCGACGTGATCAACTTCACAAACAATGATATCCTCTATATCACGCGTTCATTGAGCCCGGCGAAGATCACAAACATCAAATTGGATGAGGAAAACTCAAAGGCTGATGTGTACCTAAAGCCTGACCAGGTTTCTTTAGCCATTGGTAAAGGTGGGCACAACATTAAACTTGCAAGCCGTTTGACCGGATATGAGATCGATGTGTATCGCGAAGATGAAGAGGACATCGAAGATGTTGATCTGGAAGAATTTGCAGATGAAATTGAACACTGGATTTTAGATGAGCTTAAGGCCATCGGTTGTGATACAGCCAAAAGTGTTTTAGAATTGAATAAGGAAGATCTAGTGAAACGAACTGATCTTGAGGAAGAAACTGTTGATGAGATCGTCAGCATCCTGAAGTCAGAGTTCGAATAACACAGGCTCCTTATCTTTGAATTGATTAAACTAAAGAAGGAAGGCAAAATATATGGCAGTCCATAGACTACAGAAAGTAGCAAAAGAGTTCAATGTTGGAATCAGCAGAGTAGTTGAATACCTGCAATCCAAAGGTATTGAGATAGATGCCAAACCAAACACAAAATTGGGTGAGGATGAATATCAATTGCTGCTTGATGAATTCCAGTCAGACAAACAGGCTCTCGATCAGTCTAAAAAACTGAAGACCAAGCGTGTAGTTCGTCAAACGATCTCTCTTGATGATACAAAAGAGGAGCGTAAACCTGGGCCTAAGGAAGATGATGATTCTATCCTGATCAAGAATGTTCCAGTAGCTGACTCTACGCCAATTCAGAAGAAGGAAGAGGAGCCTGCAGAAGAGCCTGCAGAAAAGCCACCAGTGGCCAAAGAAGAGCCAAAGAAGGAAGAGAAAGAAAGCCCCAAACCCGAAGAACCGAAAAAAGAAGACACAGAAGAGCCTGAGGATTCAAAAGGCTTAAAGGTTGTCGATAAGATCGATCTCGACAAGATCAATCAGAAGACCAGACCTACAAAGGCAACCAAAGAGGAAAAGAAAGAGAAAGAAAAGCCTGAGGTAAAGAAAGAAGAGGCTAAACCAGAGGCGAAGAAAGAAGAGCCCAAAAAAGAAGAAGAAAAGCCAAAAGAGAAATCAGCTCCAGAGCATATTGAGACGAAGATCGAAAAGCTTTCAGGGCCGAATATTCTCGGAAAGATCGAAGTTAAGGAAGACCCCAAGAAGAAAAAGCCCGTGGCCTCTTCAAACGAGAAAGAACTCGATGGAAAAGGCCGCAAGCGTCGCAAGCGCATTAGAGGTGCTCGTGTAAGAGATGAAGGTGGAAAAGGCCGAGGCCGAAAGAAACAGGAGAAGGTTCAGGAGCTTACTGAAGAACAAATTCAGGCTCAAGTAAGAGAAACACTAGCTCGTCTTAGTGGTGGCGGTGGAAAGTCTAAATCAGCCAAACACAGAAAAGCCAAAAGAGAAGCAATTTCTCAACAGAAAGAGCAGGAGGCTTCTCAACAGGAAGAAGAACAAAAACTGCTGAGAGTAACGGAGTTCGTTACTGTTAGTGAATTGAGCACGATGATGAATGTACCAGCAACGGATATCATCGCTGCCTGCATGTCATTGGGAATGGTTGTATCGATCAATCAGCGATTGGATGCCGAAACTCTTACCATCGTTGCCGAGGAATTTGGATTCCAGGTTGAGTTTACTACAGAAGAAATAGACGAAACTCAATTAGAAGAGCCGGATAAAGAAGAAAACATTAAACCTCGTTCGCCGATCGTTACGGTGATGGGACACGTTGATCACGGAAAGACATCATTACTTGACCATATTCGTAAGGCAAATGTGATCGCAGGTGAAGCTGGAGGGATTACCCAGCACATCGGAGCATATAGTGTGAAGGTCGATAAAGATCGAAGGATCACTTTCCTTGATACTCCAGGTCACGAAGCCTTTACAGCGATGAGGTCTAGAGGTGCTCAGGTAACTGACCTTGTTATTGTTGTTGTAGCGGCCGATGACAATGTCATGCCTCAAACGAAAGAAGCGATCAATCACGCTCAGGCAGCAGGGGTTCCGATCGTTTTTGCGATCAATAAGATTGATAAGCCAGGTGCGAACCCAGATAAGATCAAGGAGGAGCTTGCAGGGATGAACTATCTCGTTGAAGAATGGGGTGGAAAATATCAATCACAGGATATCTCAGCAAAGAATGGTGAGAATATAGATGAACTGCTCGACAAAGTATTGCTCGAAGCGGAACTGCTCGAACTTAATGCAGACCCAGATAAACGAGCGGTGGGTACCGTTATCGAGGCTTCTTTAGATAAAGGAAAAGGTTATGTGTCTACAGTTATCGTCCAGTCCGGAACGCTCAGAGTGGGGGATAATATGCTGGCTGGAAGCCACTACGGTAAAGTGAAGGCGATTCAGAACGAAAGAGGTCAGAATATTGAGGAAGCTGGACCAAGTACTCCGGTGACCATCCTTGGACTGAACGGAGCACCAAGCGCTGGAGATAAATTCCATATTCTGGAAGAAGAAAAAGAGGTTAAGAATATTGCAAACAAACGATCTCAACTCCAAAGAGAGCAAGGCGTTAGAGCTCAAAAGCAGATCACGCTTGATGAGATCGGACGTCGAATTGCCATTGGAGATTTCCAGGAATTGAATGTGATCATCAAAGGTGATGTCGATGGATCCATTGAAGCTCTTGCAGATTCACTGCTAAATCTTTCCACCGAGAAGATCCAGGTAAATGTGATCCACAAGTCTGTTGGTCAGATTTCTGAATCGGATGTACTGCTAGCCAGTGCCTCTGCTGCGGTGATCATCGGATTCCAGGTAAGACCTTCTGCCAATGCGAGAAAGATCGCAGAGAAGGAACAGATCGATATTCGACTCTACTCTGTCATCTATGATGCCATTGAGGAAGTTAAGACGGCCATGGAAGGCATGCTTAAACCGAAGGTGGAGGAAAAAGTGGTTTGCAACCTCGAAGTACGCGATACCTTTAAGATCTCTAAGGTTGGAACGATCGCTGGGTGTTATGTGAACGATGGAACGATCACCAGAAATACGAAGGTCCGTCTGATCAGGGACGGTGTGGTGGTCTACACTGGAAACCTTGGATCCCTAAAACGATTCAAGGAAGACGTGCGCGAAGTGAAGAAAGGCTTCGAATGCGGACTGAATATCGAGAACTTCAACGACATCAAAGTAGGTGATGAGATCGAGGGATACGAAGAGGTAGAGGTGAAGCAGAGCCTTTAAAATTCGGGGAAATCCGGTAAGTTTATTTGATCTTTCAGTATGAATGAATCAGGGAAGTCCTCCTTGAGCCCAAGATGCATGCGTCTTGCTTCGTACCTTCCTCTAAAGTCACCCACTCTTACCTTGAAGTTTGGTGCATCATAGATCATATAACATGGTATTTCCGGAAAGAGCTTGAGGAATTCAGCCTGATATTCCAATGCCTCCGTTCTTGGTCCATAGTAAAGTTGAATACGATAACCAGGTAGGCCTGGTGAATTCAAAGCATTAGATTTCTTGATCTCAAGGAGCTTGCTGATGCGCCCATCAGCAATGATCTTCACACTTGCTTTAGGCGTCATTGTGTCGGAGGCATAAGATACCATAGCGGTATCAGATTGAGCAACAATGATTTGTGTCAGTATTGAAAATATAGCCCCTAAGACGATACGCATTTTCATTCCTTCAATAACAATTTCGTGCCAAAGTTAGTCGATGTTTCGTAGCCTCTATAAGTACTTATTTAGAATGATTCTAAATTATTCCTTAGTCTTTTAAAATTTCAACGCCTTTTTAACAATCGATGCCTATTCTTTTAAATTTGCGCATTGTACGGAGTGTACAGAGGTAAAGCTACCTGAATAAACACTTAGAAATGAAGATGATAACTCGTTTTTTCTCCCCCGATAACTCACACTTCAAAATTCTCCTTCTCTCTGCTATCCTTTTCTTATCTGGAACGGTTTCGGCACAGGATGGAGAGGCACTTTTCAAAGCCAATTGTGCTTCTTGTCACAAGCTAAATAAAAAACTTGTAGGTCCGGCTCTTGCAGGAGTTCAGGACAGATGGGAAGATGAAGAGAATCTGATCGCATGGATCAAGAATTCTCAGGCTTACATGGATGAGACAGGAGATCCTTATGCGATCGCCTTGTTTGAAGAATACAACAAGAGTATCATGCCTGCTCAGGCAGTGAATGATGAGGAGATCAAAGCTATCCTGGCTTATATCGCCAATCCACCGGTCGAAGAGAAACCGAAAGAGGTTGTTGCTGCTCCTACAGCGGAAAAAGAAGGTGATGACTACTCAAGCTACTGGCTGCTGGCCTTTGCCATTCTGTTCATCATCATTATCCGTGTTCTCTTTGGGGTTTCAAAATCCGTTAAGAAACTTACAGCCGAAGTTGACGGTAAGACCTATGAGGGCAATGAGGGCTTCTTTGATAGTGTTAAAGTTTGGGTCGGAAATCACAAAAAAGCTACTGCTGGTATAGGTCTGGTTTTATTAGCCGTTCTTGCTATGCAGGCATGGTATGCAGCGAAAGGAATCGGGGTTTATCAGGCTTACGCACCTGAGCAGCCGATCAAATTCTCGCACAAGATCCACGCTGGTGAGAATGGAATTAGCTGTGTTTACTGCCACCACAGTGCAGAGAAAGGTAAAAGTGCTGGAATTCCTTCTGTGAATGTTTGTATGAATTGTCATACTGCCATTGGTGAAGGGAAGCGCTGGGGTACCGAAGAGATCGCCAAGATCTATGAAGCTGCTGGATACGATCCGGATGCTGGTGCCTACACCAAAGAACAAAAACCCATCAAATGGGTGCGAATTCATAATCTTCCTGACTTTGCATACTTCAATCACTCGCAACACGTGGTGGTCGGTAAGCAGGAATGCCAAACTTGTCATGGTGAAGTTGAGAATATCGATTATCCTATGAAGCAACATGCTGAGTTGACCATGGGATGGTGTATTAACTGTCACCGTGAAACGGAAGTTAAGATGGAAGGAAACGGCTATTACGACAAGCTTCACGCACAGCTTTTGGAGCAATATGCCGATGAAGGAATTGAGAAATTTACTGTGGAACATATTGGGGGCCTTGAATGTGCCAAATGCCACTATTAATCCCTGCTAAGTAAAAACTATGGCTAAGAAGTATTGGAACAGTCTGGATCAACTTAATAATGATCCCGCATTTCTTAAGGAAGCTGAAAACGAGTTCAAGGAAGAAGTTCCTGTAGCGGAGTTTCTCGGAAAGGAAGAACTTGATAGCACCGCGACCTCAAGAAGAGATTTTCTGAAGTTCGTTGGGTTCTCATTGGGAGCAGCCACATTGGCCGCTTGTGAAACCCCTGTGGTAAAGTCAATCCCTTACGTAGTGAAACCGGAGAATATCAATCCGGCGATTCCAAACTATTACGCATCTACTTACTATGATGGAGTAGACTTTGCGAATATCATAGTGAAAACTCGAGAAGGTCGACCAATCTTCATTAAAGGAAACAAGAATAGCCCGGTTACTAAAGGTGGCTTAACAGCGAGAGTAAACTCATCGGTGCTGAGTCTTTACGACACTCATCGATATAAAGTTCCTCAGAATAAAGCAGGAAACACTTCCTGGAATGACCTCGACCGTGCTGTTGTAAAAGCATTTGAGCAGGCTCAGTCTTTTGGCAAGCAGATCGCCATTCTTTCCAATTCGATCGCAAGCCCAAGTACAAAGGCAGCCATAGCGGAATTTGCAAAGGCATATTCAGGTTCGGCTGCTGAAGGAGATCAGGCAGCGGAAATGAATTCTGCTGTGAGACACGTTCAGTATGATGCGGTTTCATACAGTGGAATGCGCAAAGCAAATGAAATGGACTTTGGAACAGCTATGATTCCATCGTATGATTTCTCTAAAGCTAAAACCATTGTGAGCTTCGGAGCAGATTTCCTTGCGAACTGGCTGAACTCAACGGAGCATTCACCACAGTATACGTCAAGAAGAAATCCTGATGGTGACTGGATGAGCAAGCATTATCAGTTTGAGACAAACATGAGCTTAACAGGTTCAAATGCAGATGTTCGCGGAGCGATCAGACCTTCTGAGAGAGGCGCTGCAACTGTAATGCTTTACAACCTGATCGCAAAGAAGGCAGGTGCTCCTACCATCAAAGCTTCATCATTCGAGTCGGATAATGCAGTTGACAAAAAGATGGCTAGGGCAGCGAATGAACTTTGGGCAAACAAAGGGGCTTCACTTGTGGTTTCAGGCTCAAATGACGTGAATGAGCAATGCGTTGTGAATGCGATCAACCAAATGCTCGGAAACTACGGTTCGACCATTGACGCTTCTAAACCACTTTACGTGCGCAACGGAGATGATGAGGCGGTTCTTTCTTTGATCAAGGATATGAAAGCAGGAAAAGTTGGAGCGATCATCGTTTACAACTGTAACCCTGTTCAAACCCTTCCAGCTGCCGCTGGTTTTAAAGAAGCTCTGGCCAAGGTAGGAACCAAGATTCAGGTAGCAGACAGACCCGATGAGACTTCGGTACTTTGTGATTATGCAGCACCTGATTCACATTTCCTTGAGTCATGGAACGACTACGAGATCAAGGCAGGAGAATTCTCATTGCAACAACCGGCGATCAGACCATTATTCAAATCGCGACAAGCCCAGTCATCTTTCCTAAGATGGGCTAAGAAAGAGGATTCGGATTATTACAACTTCCTTACTGCAAACTGGGAGAAGAATATCTTCAGCCTGCAGTCGAAAGAGACATACTTTAAGGCATTTTGGAATGAGGCTGTGAAGAATGGTCATGTCAGTCTTAACGAAACAAAGGAGCAAGCCGAGTTTACCTCACATGCTTCCATGGCCGCAAATGCTATTGCGAAGAACAAGTCTGAAGGATGGGAGCTAGTACTCTACATGAAAACAGGTATTGGAGAAGGTGCTCAGGCAAACAACCCACACCTTCAGGAATTCCCTGATCCGGTGAGTCGTATTTCCTGGGACAACTACATCACCATGAACCCTGCGGACATGGAAGAAGCGGGATATGAAACGAGAACAGCTCAAGAGACTCCTGCAAATACTGCAAAAGTTAGCGTTGGAGGACAGAGCCTTGTGCTTCCAGTGGTAGCACAACCGGGACAAAAAAGACAAACGATCGGTATCGCTCTGGGATACGGACGCACGAATACTGGTAAGGCCGGAAATGGTGTGGGAAAGAATGCTTATCCAATGATCGCATTCAAGAATGGCACCATGAGTTACGACCTCACTGGAGTAAATGTTGAGTCTACAGGCGAAGAGTATGCGGTAGCTTCAATCCAGACTCATCACACTATGATGGGTCGTAAGATCGTTAATGAAACGGATATCAATACCTACAAGACAGCAGAGCTTGATGAGTGGAATGAGCCGGCCGAAATGAAGGATGCCTTTGGTGAAACCAAACATGTCAATAAACTTGACCTTTGGTCTTCACACAAATTAGAGGTTGGTCACTTGTGGGGTCTGTCTATCGATCTTAACTCATGTACCGGTTGCGGCGCTTGTGTTACTGCATGTCACTTGAACAATAATGTTCCTGTTGTTGGTAAAGACGAGATCAGAAGGTCAAGAAGTATGTTCTGGCTGAGAATCGACCGCTACTACAGTAGTGATGCTGACCCAGACAAGAATAATGGAGAAAAGAATTACTCCGAAATGGAGAATCCATCTGACTATCCACAAGCTGTATTCCAACCAGTGATGTGTCAGCACTGTAACCATGCTCCATGTGAAACGGTTTGTCCGGTAGCTGCAACAACACACAGTAATGAAGGATTTAACCAGATGACCTATAACCGTTGTGTTGGAACAAGATACTGTGCCAATAACTGCCCTTACAAGGTAAGACGCTTCAACTGGTTCAACTACAATGCTGATAGCAAGTTCACTAATGTGAATCCTGCACAGGATCAACTTGCTCGACTGGTATTGAACCCAGATGTGGTTGTAAGATCAAGAGGGGTAATGGAAAAATGTAGCCTCTGTATTCAAGACGTACAGGCTGGAAAGCTTCAAGCTAAGAAAGAAGGGCGTCCGGTTCAGGATGGTGAGATTCAAACCGCTTGTTCAGCAGCATGTGCTGCAGGAGCAATTGTGTTTGGAGACCTTAACGATAACACACAAGTTGCAGAAAGAGCGCAACACGATAGAACGTATACGCTGATCGAGGAAGTAGGTACACGTCCAAACGTGACTTACATGACCAAGGTTAGAAATGTTGAAGCAGAAGCATAGTAAAGAATTAAATCTACCATAGATGCATAAGGAAGCCGCGATAAGAAAACCACTCATTCTTGGTGATAAAGATTATCATCAGATCACTGAGGACGTTTGTGGGCCAGTTGAAGGAAAAGCAAATAAGCTTTGGTACCTCGCATTTACCATATCTGCCATTGTTGCCCTTTGGGGTGTTGGCTGTATTCTTTATACCATTGGAAGAGGTATTGGAGTTTGGGGTCTGAATACTACTGTTGGTTGGGCCTGGGATATCACCAACTTCGTTTGGTGGGTAGGTATCGGACACGCTGGAACACTGATCTCTGCAGTTCTTCTGCTTTTCCGTCAGAAATGGAGAATGGCGATTAACCGTTCTGCTGAGGCGATGACGATCTTTGCTGTGATCATGGCAGCCCTCTTCCCTGGAATTCACATGGGAAGAATTTGGATGGCTTATTGGGTATTCCCACTTCCAAATACATTTGGATCGCTTTGGGTTAACTTTAACTCACCACTTCTGTGGGATGTGTTTGCGATCTCGACCTATTTCTCCGTATCGCTCGTGTTTTGGTACATTGGGCTGATCCCAGACTTTGCAACGGTGCGTGACCGCGCACAGAAAGTGGTTCCAAAATTCGTTTATGGAGTATTGTCATTTGGATGGACAGGTAATGTAAAAGCATGGATTCGCTTTGAAGAGGTTTCACTGGTACTTGCTGGTCTTGCAACACCACTTGTATTTTCGGTTCACTCTATTGTAAGTATGGACTTCGCTACTTCCGTGATCCCTGGATGGCACACCACTATTTTCCCACCATATTTCGTGGCAGGAGCGATATTCTCAGGATTTGCGATGGTACAAACTCTTCTGTTGATCGCGAGAAAGGTGGTAAGCCTCGAAGCTTACATCACTCGAAAGCACATTGAATACATGAACATCATTATTGTGATCACAGGTTCTATGGTTGGTATTGCCTATTTGTCGGAGCTGTTCATTTCCTGGTACTCAGGCGTTGAATACGAGCAGTATGCCTTCCTCAACAGAGCAACTGGACCTTACTGGTGGTCTTATGCGGCCATGATGACCTGTAATGTGATCACTCCACAGCTTTTCTGGTTCGAGAAGATCAGAAAGAGTCTTGTGATATCATTCATCCTTTCGATCTTCGTTAACATCGGAATGTGGTTTGAGCGATTTGTAATTATCGTGACTTCTCTACACAGAGACTTCATACCATCGAATTGGAGTATGTTCCACCCAACATTTGTGGACATCGGAATTTTTGTTGGAACCATTGGGATCTTCTTTACACTGTTCTTGTTGTACTCAAGAGTATTCCCGGTTCTTGCATTGAATGAATTAAAAACTATCCTGAAGTCTTCAGGTGAGAACTTTAAAAAACAAGACTAAGATGGCTGCGACGATCTACGGACTTTATAATGACGACGGCAAGCTGCTCGATGCTGTAGCAGAGTTGCGTTCGAATGGAGTTAATATTAAGGATGCCTACAGTCCTTTTCCTGTGCACGGTTTAGACAAGGCAATGGGAGTTAAGTGGACTCGCCTCGCCATGTGTGCATTCATTTATGGCTTGACAGGTGCCGTTTTAGCCTTGTCGGGTTTTTGGTTCTTTATGATCCAGGACTGGCCAATGAATATTGGGGGTAAACCAAATTTTGCGCTTTACGAAAACCTTCCTGCATTCATTCCGGTAACATTTGAGTTTACCGTTTTATGTGCAGCTCATGGTATGGCATTGACCTACTTCCTGAGAAACTGGACGCTACCATTTGTTAAGGCTAGAAATCCGCATCCAAGAACGACAGACGATCATTTTTGTTTGGAGATCTCGGAAGAGGAGAATACAATGTCCGCAGAAGAAATTCAAGGAATGTTGAAGAAGACCGGAACGGTCGAAATCATGGAAAGATAATCCCTATGTCGATGAAAAAGATCATATACCTTTCGTTTTTTGGATTGCTGATCGGTATGGCGGTTCAATCCTGTAAGTCAGACCCAAATAGTCCTGGCTACGAATACATGCCAGACATGTATCGTTCTCCAGCTATTGAGCCTTATCAGGAAGTGGACTATACCTACAATGGCATGTCGGCTAGAAAACCTGCTGAGAATACGATCAGCATGGCTGAGACCACATACCCTTACCCAAACAACAATGAAGGCTACGAAGCTGCTGGTGAGAACTTGAAGAATCCAATAGCCTTTTCAGAAGAAGTGCTTGATGAAGGCAAGCAGGTATTCAAGAATTTCTGTATTCACTGCCATGGTAAAAATGGAGAAGGAAATGGTTCAGTTCCTGAAAACAGTGACTACCCGAATCCACCGAGCTATAAGGGTGCATTAAAGGATCTACCAGAAGG
The DNA here is from genome assembly GCA_965659675.1 of Salibacteraceae bacterium. Classification (GTDB taxonomy): domain Bacteria; phylum Bacteroidota; class Bacteroidia; order Flavobacteriales_G; family Salibacteraceae; genus CBFHWY01. The sequence continues at coordinate 17,996 of CBFHWY010000025.1, forward strand.
AAAGATCTTTCACTCTATCCACTACGGAAAGAACCTGATGGGCTCACACGCTTCACAGATCAGTAAAGAAGATCGCTGGAAGCTTGTTCATTACGTACAATTCCTTCAGGATGAAGATAGAAAAATGGCTAGCCTAAATGGAGGTCAAGAAACAACAGCACCCGAAGGGGCTGAAACAATGGAAAAAAAGAGTACCGAAGGAGAGTCTGAAGCAGAAGCTTCTGAGGTAGCTGAAAATACAAGTAACTAAGAACACCAAACCGTTTTTTGATGGAGCAGTTTACAATATCCAATCGTCTTAGAAACCTCACTTATGCCTTGATCGGCATTGGGGTTATCGCACTGATATTCGGTATCATTAACATTTTTGGTGGCCATGATGAGCATCATCATCATTTGGCTGTGCAAAGGTTGTGGTCTAATATTCTCATCAATGGCCTCTTCTTTTTCGGAATAGGAATCATGGGAACATTCTTTATGGCAGTTCAATTTGCTGCTGAATCAGCCTGGACAACTGTGATCAAAAGGGTATTTGAGGCCGTATCTTCCTTTGTCCCTGTCGGAGCGGTAATTCTGGTGATCGTATTTGCTGCAGGTTCACTGCATTTGCACCATCTGTACCACTGGATGGACCCAGCAGTAACGGACCCTGCCTCAGAACATTATGACGCTGTAATCGCTGGAAAAACTGCTTATTTGAATCAACCCTTCTTCTGGGGAAGAGTGTTGGTTTTCCTATCGGTTTATATTCTATTTACAAGATGGTTTAGAAAAAAGAGTTTGGAAATGGATATAGAGGGAAGTACTAGCCTTCACTTCAAAAGTGTTAGAAATGCTGCAATTTTCCTTGTGTTCTTTGGGTATACCTCTGTAGTGGCATCTTGGGACTGGATCATGTCAATAGATACTCACTGGTTTAGTACGCTATTTGGTTGGTATGTATTCTCAGGTTGGTGGTTGAGTGGAATGGTTGTTTTCATTCTGATTGTGCTTTACCTCAAATCACTTGGTCTTTTGAAACCAGTAAATGAGAATCACCTGCACGATCTTGGAAAATGGATGTTTGCCATAAGCTTCCTATGGTCTTACTTATTCTTCTCTCAGTTTATGTTGATCTGGTATTCAAACATCCCGGAAGAGGTGACTTATTTCCAGGCACGAATCAATGAATACCCTTTACTCTTTTGGGGGATGTTTATTGTGAACTTCATATTCCCAATGTTGTTCTTAATGGATAGAGACAATAAAAGAAACAAAGCATTTTTGGCCGTGATAGGAGTTATAATATTAATGGGACACTGGGTTGACAGTTACCTTTTGGTTACGCCTGGAACAATGAAGGCAGAAGGAACAATTGGACTATTTGAAATTGGTTTAGCACTTGGCTTTACGGGTGTATTCTTGTTGGTTGTAACAAAAGCACTTGCCGCTGCACCAGTTGTTGTTAAAAATCACCCTTTCCTCGAGGAAAGTGTACATCACGAAATTCATTAATCACAATAAAGAAGATAACGGATGGCTAACTTATTGATACTTGCGGTAATCATCCTCGGAGTTGTGCTCCTTGCGCAGCTTACCCGTGTTTACGAACTTACTTCTAAACTAACCGGTAAGAAGGAGTATGAAGTGACCGATGGTGAAAACCGAACGCACGCCAACTTATGGGTGATTTTCCTTATTGCATTCTTTGCTTTCTTCATTTGGCTGTGGGCTGCATATGGCGACAACTTGCTGACCATTGCCGCCAGTGAACATGGAGAAGCAGTGGATACCTTGTTGTGGTTCAACTTTGCCGTGATCATTGTGGTCTTTGCGATCACGCACATTCTGCTGGTGACCTTCGTATATCTCTATAAAGGCCGCAAGAATGGAAAGGCCGATTTCATCACTCACAACAATAAGCTAGAACTTGTTTGGACCACTACTCCAGCAATTGTGCTTGCTGTGATCATTATCTACGGAATTTCAACCTGGAACGACATAACCAGCGAACCAGAAAATCCGATCAACATTGAGCTTTATGCCAAACAGTTTGATTGGACGGCTAGATATGCTGGAGAAGACAATGAATTAGGTGCCTTCAACTTCAGAATGACCTCTACCAACAATCCACTCGGTGTGATCACTGATGCAAAGATCGATGAGCGTCTGACAGAAATGAAGGAAGAGATCGCCAAACTTGAGGCGAGTCGCTCTGAAGTATATCCTGGGGGTAAAACAGATGAGGAGATCATTGATAAGATCGCTTCTAAGAAAAAGCACATGAATAAAGTGCTTGAGTATAAAAAGTTATCTGAAGAGACTCCTTACACTGCTGGAAATGACGACAAGCAGGTAAAAACTGAGTTTCACATTCCAGTGAATCGTGCCGTTAAATTTCAGATTCGATCAAGGGACGTAATTCACAGTGCATACATGCCTCACTTTAGAGCGCAAATGAATGCTGTACCTGGAATGGTAACCACATTCTCCTTTATCCCAAATAAAACAACAGCCGAAATGAGAGAGCTTCTCAAGGATCCTGAATTTGATTATTTGCTTTACTGCAACAAGATCTGTGGAGCCGCTCATTACAACATGCAAATGAAGATCATCGTGGAAAGCGAATCTGACTACAACGCATGGCTAGCAGAACAACCAAGCTTCACTCCTGTTGATAATAAGAAAGAAGCAACCGCCGAAAACCAGGTAGAAGAAACTAAAATTATTGCATCTAAATAAGTTCGAATAATGGCAGCAACAGCACACGTGCATCATAAAGAACCATTTTTAACGAAATACCTCTTTAGTCAGGATCACAAGATGATCGCCCGTCAGTTTCTACTTACGGGAACTTTCATGGCTTTTGTGGGTATGATCATGTCTATGCTCTTCCGTCTTCAACTGGCCTGGCCAGGTGAGGGCTTTGCAGTGCTCAACTTCTTTTTGGGAGACAAATGGGCACCAGATGGCGTACTCGATCCGAATATGTATTTAGCCCTGGTAACCATTCACGGTACCATCATGGTGTTCTTCCTGCTTACAGCTGGACTTAGTGGAACATTTGCTAACCTGCTTATTCCACTGCAGATCGGCGCAAGAGATATGGCATCAGGATTTATCAATATGCTTTCATATTGGTTCTTCTTTGCCTCATCAGTGGTTATGATCGTTTCGCTCTATGTGGAGTCCGGACCCGCTTCCGCAGGTTGGACAGTGTATCCACCATTAAGTGCGCTTGAACAAACAATTCCTGGATCAGGACTTGGAATGACACTCTGGCTTGTGAGTATGTCACTGTTCATTGTGAGCTCATTGCTGGGAGGTCTGAACTACATTGTCACTATCGTAAACCTTAGAACAAAAGGAATGAAGATGACCAGACTTCCACTGAGTATCTGGGCACTTTTTGTTACCGCTATCCTTGGAGTACTTTCATTTCCAGTGCTATTTGCAGCGGCTTTGTTGTTGATCTTCGATAGAAGCTTTGGAACTTCATTTTATCTTTCAGATATCTACGTAGCCGGTGAGGCGCTTGATGCAACAGGTGGAAGCCCACTGCTATATCAACACCTTTTCTGGTTCCTTGGGCACCCTGAGGTATACATTATCTTACTTCCTGCATTGGGAATTACTTCTGAGGTGATTTCAACCAATGCCAGAAAGCCGATCTTTGGATATCGAGCCATGGTAGGGTCGATCTTAGCTATTGGTTTCCTCTCCTTTATCGTTTGGGGTCACCACATGTTTGTTACTGGTATGAACCCCTTCGTTGGAGCGGTATTTACCTTCACAACACTGCTAATTGCGATTCCTTCTGCGGTAAAAGCATTTAACTACCTCACCACCCTTTGGAAAGGTAACTTGAGATTTACGCCAGCGATGATGTTTGCTGTGGGTATGGTTTCAACCTTCATTACAGGGGGGTTAACGGGTATCATCCTTGCAGATGCCGCCTTGGATATTAACCTACACGATACCTATTTCGTGGTGGCTCACTTCCATATTGTAATGGGGCTTAGTGCAGTACTGGCGATGTTTGCGGGTGTTTATCATTGGTTCCCGAAATTATTTGGCAAAATGATGAATAAGAACCTTGGGTATGTTCACTTCTGGCTGACATTCATCAGTGCATATGGAGTTTTCTTCCCACAGCACTTCCAGGGCCTTGCAGGGGTGCCAAGAAGATATTATTCATACACTGAATTCCCAATTTTCTCTGATTTTGCAGACTTAAGTGTGCTGATCACGGTGTTTGCCATCATCGGAGGAGTTGCTCAGGTAATTTTCGCGTACAACTTTGTCTACAGTATTTTTAGAGGTCCTAAATCACCTCAGAATCCTTGGAAATCCAATACGCTCGAGTGGACTACACCTGTAGAGCATATTCACGGAAACTGGCCAGGTGAGCTTCCTGTTGTGCACAGATGGGCTTATGATTACAGTAAACCAGGCAAAGAAGATGACTTTGTTCCTCAAACCGTTCCACTAGAAGAAGGAGAGGTTGATGGAGAAGCCGGTCATTAATACGATATGATGTTAAAAGACAAGAAAATGCTCTTCGTTTTGAAGGGCATTTTTTTTGTGCTTTTTTGCCTTAGTGCTCAATTGACGTATACCCAGGAGACACGTTTTGTTGAAGATATTCGCAACTCGATCAAAAGCAAACCCAAGTTAGACCTCAGGCTTGATATTCGAAACTCGTTTATTACCACACGTCTTGCCCGAATTCGGGGAGTTAAAATAGGACTCGACTATAATTCTGCAATAAAGTTTGGGCTGTCATACAACTGGCTTGTTTCCGGCTTTAAGCATCAAATACTTGTATCCGATGCACCGGTAGATGCAGAGCTGAATTATCAATATATCGCTCCCTATGTGGAGTATGCCTTCTATCGGAAAGAGCCCTGGGAGATCTCAATTCCTGTGCATTTTGGCTTTGGCTGGACGAACTATGAGTATACTAGCTTAGGGCAAAGAAATAGGGTATATCCAGGATTTATATTTAGCTATGAACCATACATGATCGGACGTTATACCATTTTCAAATACTTTGCCCTCGGGGCTGGGGTTGGTTACAGGTTAAGCCTCACAGCCAATGACAATTTAGATCAGAATTTTAACTCTCCGATCTATGTGTTTAAATTTCAGGTATTACTCGGTAAAATATGGTCTGATCTCAACAAGACTATTGACTAATTTTGAAGAATGGAGAGGGATTCACTCTTAGATGCTAGTGGAGATGGGCTGGAAGGTTCGGAGAAGGATATTGAAAAGGTCTTAAGGCCGCTCTCCTTCGATGACTTTACCGGCCAAAGAAAGATCGTTGATAATCTAAAGGTCTTTGTTGAAGCTGCACGTCAAAGAGAAGAAGCCCTTGATCATGTTCTGTTGCATGGGCCTCCAGGTCTTGGTAAAACCACGCTAGCAAATATCATTGCCAAAGAAATGGGAGTTGGTATCAAAGTGACGTCTGGACCTGTATTAGACAAACCAGGAGACCTTGCTGGTTTACTTACGGGGCTTGAGGCGAAAGATGTACTCTTTATTGATGAGATCCATCGTTTATCACCCGTAGTAGAGGAATTTCTCTACAGCGCGATGGAAGATTTCAAGATCGATATCATGATCGATACGGGACCTAATGCCCGAAGTGTGCAGCTAGAACTTGAACCCTTTACGCTTATTGGTGCAACTACGCGCTCTGGTTTGTTGACATCACCATTAAGAGCCCGATTTGGAATAAGCTCAAGACTATCTTATTACGATCACGAACTGCTCAAAGACATTGTTGAACGCTCTTCGGGGATACTAAAGATTGGCATTGAAGAAGAAGCTGCACTCGAAATAGCCAGAAGATCACGAGGAACCCCACGAATTGCCAACTCCTTACTGAGAAGATCGAGGGACTTTGCTCAGGTCAAGGGAGACGGTAGCATTGATCATAAGATCGCAGTTCATGCCCTGGGTGAATTAAATGTGGATACCCATGGTCTGGATGAGATGGATAATAAGATCTTGAGAACCATCATCGAAAAGTTTAAGGGCGGACCGGTCGGGATCACCACGATTGCTACTGCTGTAGGCGAAGATTCTGGTACAATTGAAGAGGTATATGAGCCTTTTTTGATCCAGGAGGGCTTTCTTTCGAGAACGCCAAGAGGTCGTGAGGTGACAGCAAGAGCTTACGAACATTTGAATCTAGAGCGCGGAGACGAGCAGGCCAGCCTTTTCTCATGATCATTTCCAAAAGTATATTTCAAAGGGAAGCCTTCCTGGAGGGTTTCGATATGATCGGCTTTTCTAAAGCAGAGAAATTAGAGAAAGAAGCTAATTTCCTTGAGCAATGGCTAAAGGAGAAAAAGCACGGGGATATGCAGTGGATGGAAACCAACTTTGATAAGAGAGTGGATCCAACAAAGCTGCTTCCTGGAACAAGATCTGTCGTTTCCCTTATGATCAATTATTTCCCGGAGGAAGACTGGAAACTAAATGAACTAAAGGTTTCCAAATATGCATGGGGGCGAGACTATCACAAAGTCATTAAAAAGAAATTGAAACGAATGATCGGGAAGCTCAAAGAGGAGATCGGTGACTTCCAGGTAAGGGCATTTGTTGATTCGGCCCCGGTAATGGATCGCGCATGGGCTGAGCGTGCGGGACTAGGTTGGATAGGTAAGAACGCAAATCTAATCAATAAGCGTTCGGGCTCTTTTTTCTTTCTGGCTGAGCTTCTGACCGATCTGGATTTTGAGTACGATGCTCAGAAAGTAAAAGACTATTGCGGTAACTGCACAAGATGCATAGATGCCTGTCCCACCAAAGCGATTGAATCGGATAGGAATATCAATGGCTCAAAGTGTATTTCATACCTGACCATTGAGATGGAGGATCAAATTCCATTAGAGTTTAAGGATAAAATGAACGGCTGGGCCTTTGGTTGTGATGTGTGTCAGGATGTATGTCCTTGGAACAGAAACGCCAGACCGCATCAAAATACAGCATTTAAGCCTGCACCTTCATTGATCGATATGAGCATTGAGCAATGGTATCAAATGACCGAAGAAAGCTTTTTTGAAACTTTCAAAGGCACTCCGGTAATGAGAACAAAATGGAAAGGCTTTTCTCGAAATATTCAGTTCTTATCCGGTAGCTAAGAGAAGATCTCCATGATAACATCATCATAGGTTCCGGCAAATGTCGCCAGGCACCAGGCACGTAATAAGAGTTGTTCCTCCTTACGCAACCAGCGTTTTGCCTTTATCAATTCTTTCTTGAATAGTTTGCGGTCGAAGCTTACTTTTTTCAAAACAGACTTGGATAAATGAAGCATACTCATAGCACGTGAAATTTTAATCGGTTCTCGAAGTTATAGAAAAGGACGGAAAAAATCCAGTGAGATTGTAAGCTTAACTTAAATTAAGATTAAGCTTAATTGGCGATATTCTTCACAACGTCCACCTGTAGCACTTCACGGGTATCAATATCATATACCAAGGAGACCACTTCGCAGTTCTCAGCCACAAATTCATCGGGAATTTGGTATTGACTAAATTCGGAAACCACCTCAGCATTTGCAAGGTTTTCACCAAGCTCCGTACCCCAGGCACTAGGAATAGCTTTTCTTAAGGTATGATCGTGTTTGTAGGTCTTATTTAGTCTGTCGGGATCGTCTCGATATCGGTAATCTGTTTGAGGTGCGATGATGCCATTCTCCACCAAATAAGAGATCACGCCGATCTTTCCACTGTAGCCACCATTCAGTACTTGCACCTTATTGTCAATGGATAATACTCTATTCTGAGGATAGTAAGAAGTTGTGATGTCCAGATCTAGTCTGGGTGTCAACCAGGCATTGTCCTTGAGAAGGTCACTGATGCCTTCAGCAACTTCACCGGTGGAAACTTTTCCAGCATCAGCTTTAAAGTTAACAAGGGAATAAGGGATCACATCGCCATTGCTGATCTCATTGCAATAAACTGAACTTTCAGGCCCTCTCAGATCAATAGGGTGCTTGTCATCAGGATGCGATAATTGAGAACAATCAGCCTGGATGGCAACAAGAATGACCTGATCGGAAGTATCCAGAATGTCCTTAAGCACACGAGCCATATCTGGACAGTTTCCACACTTGATCCCAGTGTATTCTTCTACCAACACCTTTCTAACCAGCACAGATGTGTCGCTGGAAGAAAAGAAGAGCAAGCTGCTGTCAATGTCACCGGTCCCGGCTGTGTCTATCTCAGTTAAATGTTGATAGGGGTCATCTACCTTATCACAGGCAGAGAAATAGCTTATTCCCAAAATCAATAATCCTATTACTGCAAATCTCATAGTGTAAAGTTAAAAACTACTGGTTATTGCAATATTAAAACCATTAGACGCAGGTACCACTCGACAGACACCGCCCACACAAAAGATTCCTGCCCTTTGTCTTCCATACGACAACATGATGCGGTTTGCATTATGTACGTACCCAACCGTTGCATATGGATAATGGAAGCGTTCATCAGGATTCGGGTTACCATAATTCCACTGATCCATTACAGCAAAGGTCCAATGAGGTGAATAGGTGTATTCTATGACCACCGTAGCCCAATTGCCCTGATCCTGGTCAGTTGTTAGAGACTGTAGCTCTGTTCGAATGGCATTTTTTCTATTGATCTTATACAGCAGATCAGCAACAGCGATATTCGAATAAACATTTTCTTTCCCTCCCAAACCCTGGATGATCTCCATGTCATAGTGGAGATAGATGTAGGTAAGTTTTGCTTTGAATTTCTTGTTGAATTTTCTTGCTACTTCCACGTTAAAATCTCCAAAGTACTGACGGTCACCAACACCCCAGAAATTAGTTTCGTAACCAATACGCTGTCCGGCATTGTCATCGATCGAAACCGTATCAATATTATAGGCAAGGGAATAATTCATGGCAATGGTGGTACCGTACTTTCCTCCAAGGGCTGTTTTGCGCTTGATCTTATAAATAACATCAGTTTGGAAGGCGACCTCTCCTCTCGGTTGTGTTGCATAGGGGTAAAGGGTAGCAGCCAAATTATAGGTATGCTGACGAGTGAGTGCAGGCATGTAGTTGATGAAAAGATCATTGAATACAGAATTGTTGTTTCGGTCTGACCGGAAGAACATATTATCGGTGTGTTTTGCCGAAACATTTATGCCAAGACCTTTTCTGGAATATGCTGCAGAAACCAGAGCAGACTGACCAAACTTATAGATGAAGTTATTATCCAAAGAAGGATCGTTGTATTTGTAGGTATACTCTCCATCCAGGGAGAAGTCTCCCCGATTGATTCTACCTCTGAATCCATATGCGAGTACATTCTCAGGCAGCGTGAAATTGGAGTTGTTGTCTTCCTGATACTTTGAAACGGCGCTGGCCCCAAGAGTTACTCTAGTTTTACTCATTTCAAGGCCTTTTAGTAGCTCATTCATTCGAAATTCAACATCGCCCCCTCTTACGATGCCGGGGCCTACATCAAAGTAATTTCTTTGCTTTCCGATGAGCCCCTTGATCGTGATTCCCTTGAGTGGACTTCCTTTTACCCTCACACCATCAATAACATTGTCAATACCCAAACCGCGCTCTTCGTAGGCCCTTAAAATTTGGCCATTTCCGAATTGCTCATAAAAGTGTCCCACGGTGATATCCAGTTTGTCAACCGAATAGGAGGCATAACGAAAAGGAATTCCATTACCTCTATATTGATCATTAAAACCTAGAATAGCGTTGTGGTAAGCTTCATAACGAAGACCAGCAGAAAAGTTACCCCGGGTGTAGATCAGATTTGAAAAGGCATTCATCCGAATCTTTTCATCTACAATGGGTGCCCCGATCAGGGTATCCACATTATAGTACTGGGCCTGCATGTCGAAGTTACCGTGAATCTCCCCATGGTCTTTCTTGTCCTGGGCAGAAAGGCTTATAGCTGCTGTACTCAGAGCTAAAAGAAAAAGAAGGCGCGTGGCCTTCCCTATCATCGGTGCTATTGATGAACCCATTAATTAATACTCTCTCCGTTGGCCAATTTTTCTACCAATTCATAAAGTTCGATCTCATCTCCCGGTGAGTAAGAATTGTGTTGCCAAACAATATTCTTTTCCGCATCTATGAGGAAAGTATGAGGCACATTATTGACATTCATTGCTCTCTTGAAATCACCATTGGGGTCGAGTAAAATTTCGTATTCCCAGCTTTGGCCATTAGCATAAGGCTTCACTTTTTGAATATTTCTGGAATCGTCAATGGAAACAGCCACGAGCTTTACGCCAGTTTCGTCAACCCAATCTACATACTCATCGGCAATAGTGTTAAGCTCTCTTTTGCAAGGGCTGCACCAGGTCGCCCAAAAACTGATGATCATTGGAGCCCCATCGTTATCCAGGTCGCTTGTGTTAAAAGGAACGCCGTTGATGTCTTGAATCTTAACACTGGGGATAACCCTTCCTTCGCTCTGGGCGTTTAGTTGGGTGAAAAGAAGGACTGCAAAAATGATACTGATTGCTTGTTTCATAGATCTTTTTTAGGGTATCGTTACAATTATAGTACCGAAGAATAGCGAAAATACTAATTTCATTATGTTCTTTAAATCTTATTTGTGTAATACCGCAGACGAAATAATTGAAAAATTGACAGCTCTTCTTCATTACATTTGTCGCAAAGCACAGATTATGAGAAAAATATTTCTACTTTCAAGTTTGATTTTATTCGTTGGAAGTGCCATGGCGCAGTTGGTTCCAACTCAAACAGAAGCCTGGCTTCATATTACCCCAAACTCCACCGTTAAAAGATTGATTGATATTGACAATGTGGGAAACATGGGTGCCCAAACCTATTGGGAGATCGTTCAGGATGAAGTTAAGTCGGTGAATGGATGGGATGTTGAATACTGTGATTGTAACAACTGCTATTCATTCAAGGATTATCCGACCAATGATACTTGCGACTTTGAAATTCCCGCGAATGACTTCAATACCTATTCGCTTCAGATCAAGCCCGGATCAAATATCCAAACAGGGACCTTTAAAGTTGTGGTGCACAACATCACCGACGGAAGTGAAACAGATACTTTGAGTTTTGTGGTTTCCGACCAGGCGGCAACTGGACTAGTAGATCGTTTTGCTGAAAAAGGATACAAATTGTACCCTAACCCTTCTGTAGACCTACTAAAGATCGCAGGAACGAAAGGTGATGAAGTCTTTAAGGTCTATGATGTAACCGGGAAGACCATCGCGGTAACTGACATACCATCAATTGATGTTAGCCAACTTCCTGTTGGAGCATACATTCTTGAGGTGGATAACGGAGAAACGCAAACAAGACAGCGTTTCATGAAAGACTGATCACGCTTCAGTCAAAAGTTTTTGAGCCAGCTTCGGTAAACCGATGCTGGCTTTTTCATTGATATAGGTCACATGATCCGGAACGACAAGGTTTGGATCAGGGTCTATGAGGTATAGCTCTGTACCAGGACTGACATTGTAGAGCAAGCCAGCCGCAGGATAAACATTCAAGCTAGTGCCAACAACAATAAAAATGTCGGCCTGGCTGCTAATTTTAAATGCAGGTTCCATCATGGGAACGGGTTCCCCAAACCATACAACATGAGGCCTAAGTTGCGAACCTAAAGGACATAGGTCTCCAAGTTCCAGTGAATGGCCCTCAATATCGATCAAGATCTTAGAATTAGCAGTGCTTCTTGCCTTGCGAATCTCGCCATGAAGATGCAAGACCCTCGAATTTCCAGCTCGTTCATGCAGGTCATCAATATTCTGGGTGATCACATCAAGTTCAAATTTCTTTTCGAGTTCTGTGCAGGCAAAATGGGCTGCATTCGGCTCAGAATCAATCACCTGACTTCTTCTTTGATTATAAAAGGATAAGACCAGATCCTGGTTTTTATTCCATGCTTCTGGAGTAGCAACATCTTCAATAGCGTAGTTTTCCCAAAGACCATCACTTCCCCTAAAAGTGCGAATACCACTCTCGGCTGAAATTCCGGCACCACTAAAGATCACTAAACGCTTCATTTGTCGGGCTTTCTAAGCTAGCTGACGCAAAATTAATTATTACTTTTGACCCCCCTGAAAAGCCCTTCCTATGATCAAGATCAGAAAGCAAGAAGCACTCGACTACCATTCGCAAGGACGAAAGGGAAAGATCGAGGTGATTCCAAGTAAACCCTATGCTTCACAACGCGATCTGTCTCTGGCCTATTCACCTGGAGTTGCTGAGCCTTGCAAGGAGATCTATGAGAACCCAGAGGATGTATATCAATATACTGCAAAAGGAAACCTCGTTGCGGTGATCTCGAATGGTACGGCCGTACTCGGCTTAGGAGACCTTGGTGCAGCTGCATCCAAACCGGTTATGGAAGGAAAAGGCTTGCTTTTCAAGATCTTTGCAGACATAGATGTATTTGATATTGAGGTAGATGCCACTGAGGTAGAAGACTTTGTCTCAACTGTAAAGAACATCGCCCCAACTTTCGGCGGGATCAATCTTGAAGATATAAAAGCCCCTGAAGCATTTGAGATAGAGCGAAGACTCAAAGAGGAGCTTGATATTCCTGTTATGCACGATGACCAGCATGGCACGGCCATCATCTCAGGAGCGGCTTTGCTAAACGCACTCGAAATAGCAGAGAAAGATATTTCAGAAGTAAAGGTTGTGGTTGTAGGAGCAGGGGCCTCTGCCATTTCGTGCTCAAAGACCTTCATTTCACTTGGTGTGAAGAACGAAAACCTGGTGATGTGCGACTCCAAGGGGGTGATACGATCAGACAGGGAAGAGCTTAACGAGAACAAGCGTTATTTCGCTACGGATCGTGATCTGAATACCCTGGAAGATGCTATCGTGGGGGCAGATGTTTTTCTGGGTTTGTCACGGGGTGGAGTGATGAATGCCGATATGGTTCGCCAAATGGCCGACAATCCCATTGTTTTTGCCTTGGCCAACCCGGAGCCAGAGATCAGTTACGATGAAGCAAAAGCAGCAAGAGAGGATGTGATCATCGCGACAGGAAGATCTGACCATCCTAACCAGGTCAACAATGTATTAGGCTTCCCATACATTTTTCGGGGAGCACTTGATGTAAGGGCTACCGAGATCAATGAAGAGATGAAGCTGGCAGCCGTAAGAGCTCTGGCCGAACTGGCGAAAGAGCCCGTTCCAGAAGAAGTGGTTCGCGCATACAACATAAAAACCATCGTTTTTGGAAGAGACTACATCATACCAAAACCTTTGGATTATCGACTGATCTCATGGGTCGCTCCAGCAGTTGCCAAAGCCGCAATTGATTCGGGAGTTGCGAAACTCAAGATCAAGGATTGGGATCTCTATAGAATTTCTTTGGAAGAAAGACTGGGTCTGGATAACAAGATGATATCCAGCATTATGGAGAGAGCCAAGAAAGATCCGAAACGTGTTGTGTTTGCTGAAGCCGATCACCACAAGATCCTAAAGGCAGCGCAGATCGTAAGAGATGAAGGCGTCGCAGAGCCAATTCTTCTCGGAAAGGAACATGTGATCAAGGAGCTCATCCAACAGTACAAGTTGGACCTTGAAGGAGTGAGCATCATTGATCCTAGACATAACACAAACACCGACCTTCGCAAGTCTTATGGAGAAGCATATTTCCAAAAAAGAAAAAGAAAAGGGGTCACTCTTCCTGAGGCGGTCAAGATGATGAGAGAACGAAATTACTTCGGCTCGATGATGCTTGAGAATGGTGAGGCGGATGCCCTTATATCTGGTTTGACCAGACATTACTCTGAAACACTTCGTCCTGCGCTGAAAGTGATCGGTACAGATAAAGACACCAAGACGATCGTAGGGATGTATATCCTGCTGACCAAAAAAGGTCCCTTGTTCATGGCCGATACCACGGTAAACTTCAACCCCACATGGGAGGAGTTGGTCAATATTACCTTACTGGTGGCCGATGCGATCAAGAAATTTGGAATAAATCCCCATATCGCGATGCTCTCTTACGCCAACTTTGGAAGCTCCAGAGGTGAAGATGCGGTCAAAACCCACAAGGCTGTTGAGTATCTTCACAAACACCACCCAGAGCTCACGGTTGATGGTGAAATTCAGGCCAATCTGGCCCTGAACCAGGACTTGATCAAAGAAATATTCCCCTTCTCTGATCTGGCTGGAAAAAGGGTGAATTGTATGATCTTCCCTGATCTATCGTCAGGAAATATCGGATATAAGCTGATTCAGGAAATGACGGATGTTGAATTGTTAGGACCCGTATTGCTTGGTATGAACAAGCCGGTCCATATTCTTCAACTGGGGAGTTCGGTTAGAGAAATTGTGAATATGGTGGCAGTAGCGGTAGCAGACGCCCAAACTAGAGAAGATGTATAGTCATTTTAAAGGAAAACTGGTTGAGAAGAATCCCGCCTATGTGGTCATAGAATGTGGAGGAGTAGGTTACTTATTGAATATTTCGCTCAACACCTTCGCTAAGATAGGTTCGAACGAATTATGCATTCTTTACGCCCATCAGATCGTTAGAGAAGACGCCCAAACCCTCTATGGATTCTACGATGAAGAGGAAAGAGAGATCTTCAGAAAACTGATCTCAGTTTCGGGAGTTGGAGCAAGCACAGCAAGAGTGGTGCTATCCTCTTTAAGCCCTTCAGAAGTAGCCGCCGCCATCCTCGAAGAAAACGTGACCTTATTGAAATCGATTAAGGGTATTGGAGGTAAAACGGCAGAACGCATCATTGTTGACCTCAAAGACAAGATCAGCGATGAATTACCAGACCCACAAAAAATACCATTACAGGGCAATACACATATAGAAGAAGCGTTATCAGCACTGGTCGCTCTAGGTTTTGATAAGGCCAAGTCGCGCAAGATGCTTCAAAAAGTGGAAGCCAATGAACCGGACCTTCCGGTTGAAGCCCTTGTAAAGCAAGCCCTCAAGTTCCTTTGAGCACAAGAAAATAGACTTGCATAAACATCTCGTAAATAACGGGTACAGATTCTCTATTGCCCTCATTTTTTGGGGACTAGGAGTCTATTGTGCATACGGCCAATCAGATACTGGAAAAACAAAAGCACGCTATCCACTTCAGCAAGAAGTGGACCCAACCATGAAGCCCCAAAACAAAATGGGCATGGAAGATCCTTCGAATATGGAGGAGAAGGTGGAGTACGATACCGAATCAGGAAATTATCTCTACAACAAAAAGATCGGTGAAAAGGCCTACCGCAGTTCGTCATTCATGGAGTTTGACGAATACCTTGAGCAACAGCGCCAAAAAAGCATCAGCGATTACTGGAAGGAAAAGGCATATTCTGAAACAGAATACAAGAAAGATGAAGGTAGCTTTAAGCCACAACTTGAAGTAGAGAGTGAAGCTTTCGACCGAATTTTTGGAGGGAATAAGATCGACATCAAACCAACTGGAAGTGCTGAATTGAGATTCGGTATCCGTTCTTCAAGAAATGAGAACCCCGTTATTCCTGAAAGACAGCGACGAATCACCACTTTTCAGTACGACCAAAGTATGCAGCTTAATATCCTGGGAAATATTGGCGACAAGGTGAAGGTGACCACAAATTACAACACAGATGCGACCTTCAACTTTGATAATCAGGTAAAACTGGATTATACGGGCTATGAGGATGAGATCCTTCAGGATATTGAAATGGGACATGTGTCTTTGCCCTTGAACGGACAGCTGATCACTGGTGCACAAAGTTTGATCGGGGTGAAAACAAAGATGAAGTTCGGAAAGCTCTTTGTTACAACGGTGCTATCACAGCAACAGAGCAAGCGTCAGAACATATCCACTGAAGGAGGTGCTCAGATCACAGAATTCGAAGTGAAAGCGGATAAGTACGAGGCAGACAGACACTACTTTCTCTCCCATTTCTTTAGAGATCAATACGAGTTTGCAACAGCTGCACCTCCAATGTACAATACTGGAGTTAATGTTACGCGAATCGAAGTGTGGGTCACCAACCTGAGAACTAACCCTGAGAATCCTAGAGATATCATCGCTTTTCAGGATCTTGGTGAAACCAACCCAGAAAAGATATTTAACCCAAATTTTGTGAATATCACCCAGCAGGGCAATCCTGCCGATAATGAGGCCAACAGCTTATATGTGAGCGTAACTGGAGCTTTTGGCCCGGGTAGAAACATCATTCAAGCGAGTAATATTCTGGATGGAACTTTTGGATTCGATTCACGACTCGACTATCAAAAAGTTGAGTTTGCCAGAAAGTTAGATCCGTCTGAGTATGAGCTCAACCCTCAACTGGGCTACATTTCTCTGCGCCAGCAAATGAATATGAATCAGGTACTGGCGGTGGCTTACGAATATACGTATCGCGGACAGGTTTATCAGGTTGGAGAATTCTCAACCGACATCGCAGCTCCTGCTCCTCTGGTGCTGAAGCTCCTGAAAAGTGTAGAAAGAAATACCAAGGTTCCTATGTGGGATCTGATGATGAAGAACATCTACAATATTGGGGCTTATCAACTACAAAAAGATGGATTCGAATTTGATGTTTGGTATCTTGATCAGAATCTCGGAATTGATATCAACTATATTCCAGAAGAAGGCTATAACGACAGGTCATTGGTTCAACTCCTGGGATTGGATAAGCTAAATGTCAACCAGAAGCCAAATCAGGACGGACTCTTTGATTACCTACCGGGATTTACCATAAACCCGCAAAATGGAAGGGTCATTTTCCCCTTACTTGAACCCTTCGGGAGCGGTCTACGGTCGGCCATTGAGGACCCATTACTTGCTGAGAAATATGCATTTGATTCACTCTACACCCGAACCCAACAGGATGCCCAAAACCTCTTTCCAGGCAAGAATCGATTCAGTTTGAAAGGAGAGTATAAAGCGAGTGGAGGATCCGAGATCATGCTTAATGCGATCAACGTTCCCGAAGGTTCGGTTACGGTATCCGCTGGTGGACGGGTACTTCAGGAGGGGGTGCATTATGAAGTGAATTACAATATGGGTCGGGTTAAGATCATCGACCAGGGTCTTCTCGAGTCCAATACGCCTATTGATGTGTCACTCGAAACCAACGAGGTTTTTGCCATGCAACAAAAAACACTCATTGGAAATCGCCTGGACTATACCTTCAACAAGGACCTTGCGATTGGAGGTACCATTCTGAGACTAAGTGAAAAGCCTGTGACTCAAAAGATCGATTATGGAAATGAGCCTGTGGCCAATACGATCTG
>CBFHWY010000026.1:0-34943 GCA_965659675.1 Salibacteraceae bacterium
CTATACTTTGATCGCTATCTGTTTTTCCAAACGAAATGCACGTTTGGCCTTCACAAATGCAGGTGATCTTTGATGCTTCAGCTCGGCGATATTCGAATTGTGGATTCGTCTCGTAATTTGAAATGATCAAGATTTCCAGTCCTGTTGAAAGGATAAGATCATCCTCAATGAACCTGATGAATGAAATGATATTGTCTCCAAGATATTCCCTTGTTTGATCCGAAGAAATGATGAGCTCAGGTCTATCGGCACCATCCTTAAGTTTTAGGATCTCGCTATCCAACGTAAAGAACCAAACATCACCAGTTTTATCCTTTTCACCGCCAAGAATGATGACTGAGTAAGAAGTATCAGTGACTCGTTTGAATTGTTGCCCATCAAAAACGCTTAAACCATTGTCGGTACAAAACCAGAACCTGCCAAATTTATCTTCGAGAAGATCGTATACTTCATTGCTGGGCAGACCATCCTCAACACTGAGGTTTATGGCATAAGGTTCGAATTCTTTTATCGCCTGTCCAATACTCAGTAATGGCAGCAATAACAACATGTAAAGCAGCGTAATTCTCATCGCTACCTACGAAATAAGTGAATAATGCCTCAGACGTGGCTCAGCTCGGCTATTTTTTTCGAAAGGCCCTTTGATTTGCGAATGTCAGGACTCAACACTAATATTCCAGACCTTTTCCTTTCTTTACAGAAGGGAAACCTGGATTTTAAGACATTTGGTGATTAGTTTGGTCACTACAATGCTTGCTTTTTCGATACATCATATTACTTAGCAAACGAATAAGATTAAAGTACTTACAAGTATGCCTTATGGATTTTCTCGATAGTCTTTCAAATAAATTGGATACAGATAAAAAGATGCACATCGAACGTGCGATCAGAAATTCGCGTCCCCCGGAGGAATTTGAATCAGTTAAATGGTCAGAACCTCCAACAAAGGCGGCAGGCTTAAAGGCTGTTGGTGTTGCCGTTCAACATATGCTTAAGGAAATGCCAATCACAAGAGCTAACACTGCTCTGCTAAAGCTGAATCAAAAAGGAGGTTATGATTGCCCCGGTTGTGCCTGGCCTGACCCAGATGGACACCGTTCATCCCTGGGGGAGTATTGTGAGAATGGCGCAAAAGCCATTGCAGAAGAGGCTACTACTCGTTTGGTTGATGAAGATTTTTTCGAAAAACACAGCATCGACGAATTGGCTTCATGGTCTGATTATCAGCTTGGTAAAAGCGGAAGGATCACACGCCCATTCTATCTGCCGAAAGGCGCTAGTTACTACAAGCCTATAGCATGGGATGAGGCCTTCAGAATGATCGGTAAAAAGTTAAGGTCTCTAAAAGATCCTGATGAGGCTGTTTTCTATACTTCCGGAAGAACAAGCAATGAAGCTGCCTACCTATATCAGTTGATGGTTAGGATGTATGGCACTAATAACCTGCCAGATTGCTCTAATATGTGTCACGAGTCAAGCGGTGTTGCCCTGAACGAAACGATAGGGATAGGAAAGGGGACAGTAACATTGGATGATTTTGATAAAACAGATCTGATCCTGGTTGTTGGGCAGAATCCAGGTACAAATCACCCCAGAATGTTAAAAGCCCTGGCACAGGCCAAGAGAAATGGCGCGAAGATCATTAGCGTAAACCCATTGCCTGAGGCCGGATTAATGAAGTTCCAGGACCCACAACGAGCCCTGGATTTGATCAATGGAGGTGAAGCGCTTACCGATCTTTTCCTTCAGGTCAAAGTGAATGAGGATGTTTCCCTATTCAAAGCATTAAACTACCTGCTTGTTAAGCGTGCCGAGGCTGAACCTGAAGTTTTAGATAGTCTATTCATTAGTCAAAAGACAAAGGGGTTTGAAGAATTTAAAAAGGATATCGAATCCCAGGATATCAAAGCCTTGATCGAACGATCAGGTGTTGATCAAAGAGCCATAGATGACGCTTTGGAACTCCTTGCTTCTAGCAAGAGGATCATCGCCTGTTGGGCAATGGGCCTAACGCAACATAAAAATGGTGTAGAGAATATCCAGGAACTGGTGAACACCCTGCTTCTGAAAGGAAGTATGGGTAAAGAAGGAGCTGGCGCCTGTCCGGTTCGTGGACATAGTAATGTTCAGGGAGACAGAACCATGGGTATTTATGAAAAACCAGCTGGTGCTTTTCTTGATGCATTGAAAAAACGGTACGACTTTGAGCCTCCGAGAGAGCATGGATATGATGTTGTAGATAGTATCGTAGCCATGAAAGATCAAAAGGTGAAATTCTTCATGGCAATGGGGGGTAACTTTCTCTCAGCTACGCCAGAAACAGAAGTGACGGCTGCAGGACTGGCATCTTGCGAAATGACGGTTCAGGTTTCTACTAAACTGAATAGAAGCCACCTTGTCCACGGTGAAGAGGCTCTCATTTTGCCATGTCTGGGTCGATCAGATAAGGATTCGCAAAATGGTAATCCTCAGTTTGTTACAGTTGAAAACTCGATGGGAGTGGTTCATCAATCTTCTGGTAAGTTGGATCCTGTATCCGATCAGTTGCTCAGTGAGCCAAAGATCATTTCAGGAATTGCCAAAGAGGTATTTGATGATAAAATCCTGAACTGGGAAAAAACAACCAATGACTATGCTCTTATTCGTGATGAAATTGCTGCTGTCATCCCCGGATTTGAAGATTTTAATGAAAAAGTAAAGAATCGGTCAGGCTTTTATCTTCCCAACACCGCACGTTCAGGTGAATTTGAGCCCCTTGGCGGAAAAGCCCGTTTCTCGGTGATAGAGCTGCCTGAAAACGAAGTGGAGGAAGGCAAGCTCATCTTAATGACCGTTCGAACTCATGATCAATTCAATACCACGATCTATGGAATGGACGATCGCTACCGCGGGATCAAGAATGAGAGAAGGGTAGTGCTGATGAATCGGCAGGATATGAAAGAGCGTGACCTAAAAGATGAGGATGTTGTGGATCTGGTGAATGATGAGTTTGATCAGGTACGCATAGCCAGAAATTTCCTGGTAAAGTCTTATGATATCCCAAAGGGCAATGTGGCAAGCTATTTCCCAGAGACCAATGTGTTAGTTCCGATCCAGCGCGTTGCCAATAGAAGTAATACCCCTGCTTCAAAATTTGTCCCGATCAGAATTTTGAAGTCCAAAGGCTAACTTCGACCTATGCTCAAAGATCAATTCGGTCGACAACATAATTATTTGCGCATATCATTAACTGATCAATGCAATTTTAGATGCCTCTATTGCATGCCTGATGAGCACTATGAGTTCATGCCACCACAACACCTGTTGAGTGCTGAAGAGATAGAACATTTGGCCGAAGTTTTCATAGGATTGGGGGTAAATAAGATTCGTCTGACAGGTGGTGAGCCTCTGGTCAGAAAGGATTTTAGAGATATACTATCGAGACTGGCTAATCTGCCGGTGAGTTTGAGCATCACTACCAATGGAGTGCTGGTAGACAAGTATTTTGATGATTTTCAACGTGCCGGATTGAACAGCCTCAATATTAGTCTTGATACCCTTCAAAAAGAAAAGTTCGAAGCCATCACAAAAAGGAAAGTATTTGATCGGGTTTGGAAGAATGTGTTGAAGGCTCTGAAAAAGGGATTCAGGGTTAAACTTAATGTGGTTGCTATGCACGGCATCAATGAAGATGAGATCGGAGATTTTGTGGAATTACTTGCAGATTATCCCTTTGATGTGCGTTTCATCGAATTTATGCCCTTTGATGGAAATCAGTGGCACCTTGATAAGGTGCTGACATATAAAGAGATAATCGAGTATGTCCGTTCCAAATACGATCTGATCAAATTGGATGATCCGTCACATTCTACTTCAAGAACTTATCGCATAAAAGGTTTTAAAGGCAGCCTGGGCGTCATTGCAACAGTCACTGAACCCTTCTGTTCTTCATGCAACCGACTGCGTATAACTGCTGATGGAAAGATCCGTAATTGCCTGTTTGCCAAGGATGAAATGGATCTTCTTACCGCGATGAGAGCAGGGGAGGATATCATTCCGCTCATTCAAACAAACCTCAAGGCAAAGTCATTTAAGATCGGAGGGCTACCTGAATTTCAGAATGAAGATGAGGTCTTGAAAAAGCTCAGCTCAAGGAGTATGATCAAAATAGGTGGTTGAGCTTCTCAAGCGCTTGCAATCTTGCCTCTTTATTATATTTTTGATCGTTAAGCCAAACGCCCTAACTACAACATTGAATGTTCAAGCTAAAAGGTCTTTCTGAACAGGAAGTTCAAGACTCCAGGTCTAAGCACGGGGATAACAGCCTGACTGAGCATAAAGTATCTACTTTCTGGTCGAAGCTACTAGAGAACGCTGCTGATCCTATGATCATAGTTCTGCTTGTGGCACTGGTCATCGTCATTGTGCTATGGCTATTCGGTTACACTGAGTGGTACGAGGGTGTCGGTATTGCCATTGCCGTTTCACTTGCCACATTGGTTTCCACCTGGAGTGAATTCAAAAACGAACAGACCTTTCAAAAGCTTCAGCAAGAGGCAAGCAAGATCTTTTTGAATGTGTTTCGCGGGGAGTCGGTCCAGCGGGTGAATATTGACAATATCGTTGTTGGCGACAAGGTTTTGTTGGAGCCTGGTGATAAGATCCCTGCGGATGGATTGATCATCGAAGGTAGGATCAAAGTGAATCAGGCTGCACTGAATGGTGAGCCAGAAGCTGTGCCCAAGATTCCTGGAGTCAATGTCAGCGAATCAAAGTTAGAAGACCATCATTCCATTTACAGAGGAACCATAGTTGAGGATGGAGAGGCAGTAATGGAGGTGAAACAGGTTGGAGACCATACCATGTTTGGTCATATGGCTTCAGAGCTTAAAAAAGAGGACCGACTTGGACCACTAAGAGTAAAACTATCCACCCTGGCAAATCAGATCGCCAGGTTCGCCTATATGGGAGCACCGCTGATCGCATTGGCCTTCATGTTTAAGGTGATCGTGATGGATAATCAAGGCGATTTTGCAGCATACTTCAATGAATGGCAGCTCGTGGTCAAGGATCTGGTGATCGCACTTATCCTTGCTGTGATCATTATCGTAGTTGTGGTGCCCGAAGGTTTACCTATGATGATCGCCATTGTCCTGGCTCAAAACATGAAAAAGCTGCTGAAGTCTAAAGTCCTCGTGAGGCAGCTATTGGGAATTGAGACATCGGGAAGTTTGAATATACTGTTCACCGATAAAACGGGAACAATTACCCTTGGGAAACTGGATGCCGTTGGTTTTATGGCGGTAGATGAAGAATCGCAAAAACTACTGATCAATTTTAGATCGCCAGATGAAATGCCATTTGAGCTGCGCAGACTGCTTGACATGTCAATTCGGGAGAATTCTGCCAGTGTAGTAAACCTGGAGGCAAAGGGGGAAGAAGACCTTATTCTAGGAGGTAATTCCACAGAAAGAGCCTTGCTTCGTTTTGTGCACAATGCCGAAAAGGAACTAGACCAGGAAAAGGTAAGTGTGCTCTCTCAGGTACATTTTAATTCTGATCGAAAATACAGCGCCACTCGTATCGAAATTGAACTAAAAAAGGAGTTGTCACTGGTGAAGGGTGCTGCTGAGATCATCCTTGAAAAATGCTCTGAATACCACAATAAAAAAGGAGAGCGAGTCACACTATCTGAAGATCTCAAAAGAAACTTAACGGCTCAGCTCGAAGAAAAGGCTGATGCTGGATTCCGGATTATCGGGTTAGCGACCAGTGAGATCGAAGTAGGGGAGGACGGCCTTCCTGATAGTCTCTGCTTACTGGGCTTCTCTCTCATTAGAGACGAGTTAAGAAGTGATGCCAGACCGGCAATTGAAACCTTACAGCAGGCAGGTATTCAAGTGGTCATGGTTACTGGTGACCGTCATGGAACTGCCATTGCGATCGCCAAAGAAGCCGGGATCATGAATCGACATGATGATGTGGCTATCGGTTCTTCTGAAATGGCTCGATTTACGGACTCTGAGCTCAAAGAGATCTTGCCAAGGCTTAGAGTGGTGAGCCGCTGTTTGCCCAGCGATAAGTCTAGACTTGTGCGCCTGAGTCAATCCATTGGACTTGTGGTTGGAATGACTGGAGATGGGGTTAACGATAGTCCTGCTCTCAGTAAAGCGGATGTGGGATTTGCCCTTGGAAGTGGTACTGAAGTTGCCAAAGAGGCTTCCGACATTGTTTTGCTCGACGACAACATTCATTCTGTGACCAGTGCAGTTCACTATGGAAGAACGATCTACCGTTCTGTGCAGAAGTTCATCACCTTTCAGCTCACAGTAAACCTGAGTGCGATCTTATTGGCCTTCATTGGCCCTTTCCTTGGCTTTGAGTTACCATTGACCATGATTCAGCTCCTTTGGGTTAACCTGATCATGGATACCTTGGCTGCATTGGCATTTAGTGGTGAGCCACCTCTGGATGATCACATGGAAGAAGCTCCAAAATCGAGAGATGAGAATCTCATCGTGAAGAACATGTGGAACTCCATTTTCGCCAATGGTATATTCATCACATTGATTTGCATCATGTTCCTCAAACTGCCCTATGTAAGCGATTTCTTCACTAGGGGAGATGGTTCGGGGAATCTTCCTTTTCTGACGGCCTTTTTCACACTCTTTGTATTCCTAAACAACTTCAATAAGTTCAATGTCAGGGTACGCGATAATCGATTGCTTCACCACATCAATCAGAACAAAGGCTTTTTGCGCATTGTGGGGCTGATATTTGCAATTCAGATCATACTGGTATTGGTTGGTGGAAAGATGTTCAGAACCACTCCTCTTACCTGGGAAGAGTGGCTTTTTGTCATACTCGCCGCATTTCTGATCATTCCTTTCGACATCCTTCGAAAAAGACTCTTTGGCCAGATCAAAGATTAATACTTCCGGGATGAAGTACCTTCCTTT
Source organism: Salibacteraceae bacterium (assembly GCA_965659675.1). Taxonomy (GTDB): domain Bacteria; phylum Bacteroidota; class Bacteroidia; order Flavobacteriales_G; family Salibacteraceae; genus CBFHWY01. Next base: position 6,939 of record CBFHWY010000026.1, read on the forward strand.
ATTCCTAGCCTTATTCCTGGTCTCATGTGGCTCAGAACCGACTCGTTCTGATCTGGAGTATGATCACAAGATGAAGATCCTCCAAATCATGGAAGATCAGGAGCAGGCCTGGAACAATGCCGATATAGAAGGCTTTATGAAAGCCTATGAGCGTTCAGACTCCTTGCTTTTCATTGGTTCCTCTGGCCCAAGTATGGCTATGACAAGGTGCTTGGTAATTATAAAAAGGCATATCCTGGGAAAGAGGGCATGGGACAGTTAAAGTTCAAGATCCTTCACCTTGACCTATTAGATACCAGCCATGCTCATATGGTTGGATCCTGGAAGCTCCAATTCGATACCAACCAGGCATCTGGCTACTTTAGCCTGCTTTGGAAAAACCGTGAAGGCGAATGGAAGATCATTCGCGACCACTCGAGTTAGTCTACCTTGTGAAGGTGAACATCCATTTGAGGATATGGGATATTCAGCTTAGCTTCAATTAATGCCAGATAAACCTTTTCGTTCATCTCAAAATAAACATCCCAGTAGTCTTCAGCGTTAACCCATGCTCTTACAGCGAAGTTCACTGAACTGTCGGCGAGTTCACTTAGTGCAACAAAAACGGCAGGGTCATCATGTATGCGTTTATCGGCCTGACAAAGATTTCGAATGATCTCTTTGGCTTTATCAACATTGTCGCCATAACCTACACCAAAGGTCCAATCAACCCTACGCTTTGGCTCGGTTGAATAGTTCGTTAAAGAACCCGTTGAGAGCGGACCATTAGGAATAACAATGGTCTTATTATCTGGAGTCTTCAAAATTGTATTGAATACTCTGATCTCATTAACGGTTCCAGTATATCCTTGGGCATCAATGAAGTCTCCTTTTTGATATGGCTTGAAGATCAGGATCATCACCCCTCCAGCAAAGTTTTGGAGTGTTCCAGACAAAGCCATACCTACAGCCAAACCGGCGGCACCGAGGATGGCAATAAAGGAAGTGGCCTCGATCCCTAACATACCAATGAAGGAGATGAAAACCATCACCCGCAGTAACATGCTGGTGAGTCCTCTTAGCATTGGAACCAGATTCGGGTCAAGGTTTCTGCGCTCCATGGCTCCACCTACAGCTCTGGTGATCAACTTCGCGACCCAAAGTCCAACGATCAGGAATACCAGCGCTCCTACGATCTTAGGGCCCCATGTGATCAGAATATCAATAAGTTGATCGGTGTAATTGTCTAGTTGTTCGATCTGATCCATTTTGTCTTGTAATATAATTCGCTCAAAAATATACTTTGCTTTTAAAGTAGCTTATCATCTATCCTTAAATTGCATATCAAAGAGCATTTTATAATGTCCCTCTTGTTCTATAAGCTCGTGATGAGTGCCACTTTCCTTAATTCTACCCTTATCCATAACAATGATCTTATCGGCCTTTTGAATAGTGGCAAGTCTGTGGGCGATAATGAGTGAGGTACGATCCTGGGTTACCTTCTCACTGGCCTCCTGAATCATGAGTTCAGATTCTGTATCCACAGAAGAAGTGGCTTCATCGAGGATAAGGATCTCAGGATTATACACATAGGCTCGGATAAAGGCCAGGAGCTGTCGTTGTCCAACGGACAATACGCCACCACGCTCTTTCACATCAAAATCATAGTCACCCGGCAATCGCATGATGAAGTCATGAGCACCAACAGCTTTTGCGGCTTTGATCACCTCTTCACGACTGATTGCTTGATTGCCCAGGGTGATATTATTCAAAATACTGTCGGAGAATAGAAAAACATCCTGAAGCACCACTCCGATGTGTGTTCTCAGGCTTACAAGGTCATATTCACGAATATTTATCCCATCGATATAGATGTCACCTTTTTGGAACTCATAAAATCGATTTAAGAGGTTTACGACCGAACTCTTTCCTGCTCCAGTTGCCCCCACAAAGGCAACCTTTTCTCCTGGGGCTATCTTGAAACTCAGATCCTTGAGAACATAGTCTTCATCTTTATAAGCGAACCAGACCTTCCTAAACTCGATCGACCCTTTAATATCATTTGCTGGAATCTCCCCAATGTCTTCGATCTCAGCATCCGTATCGATCACCTTAAATACCCGTTCTGATCCTACCATTCCCATTTGGAGGATATTAAAACGATCGGCTAGCTGTCTGATTGGGCGATAAAGCATGTAGATATAAAGGATGAATGCCACCAGATTTCCGTAACTCACGCGATCTGCGATGGCTTCTTTACCCCCAAACCAAACCAGTAGCGCCAGCGAACATGCACTCAGTATCTCTACAACTGGAAAGAAAATGGCGTTGGCATAAACGGTGCGAATGTGAGCATTCATGTGCTTTTGATTGATCTGCTCAAATTTTTTCATCTCTCGCTGTTCCCGATTAAATATCTGAACGATATTCATTCCAGTAATATGCTCCTGAACGAAGGTATTGAGGCGGGAAACCTGGGTTCTAACCTCCTGAAAGGCGCTTTTTATGCTTCTCTGAAAGATCCTTGTGGCGATCAGTAGAATTGGAATGGTGGAAACGCTGAAGAGACTTAATCGCCAGTCTGTGTAGAACATGATCATGAGAACAAAGACCAGTTTCAGGATGTCTCCAATGATGATCAGGATTCCATCAGAAAAAATGTTGGAGATGGTCTCTATATCAGAAACACAGCGGGTAACCAGTGTGCCGATCGGCGTTCTGTCGAAGTATTTGAGTTTAAAACTCGAGATCTTTTGGTAGACCTCCATTCTTATATCGCGAATGATGCTTTGTCCGACCCAATTGGCAAGATAGGTCTGATAATATTGAGTGAAGGCTTCAAATATCAGGAAGAACAGCATGAGAAGTGTCATCCAGAAAAGTGCGTTGAGGTCGGGACTCAGCACCGTATTATCCAGGGTATATTGGATCAATAAAGGTCTGACAGGCGCAAGAGCAGCAGATAGTATGGTAAGGGCACCAGTTAGTATGAAGGTGCTTTTATAGGGACGTGAATAACTGAGTACCCTGCGAAACAGTCCAAAATCAAATGCTTTTCCGCTTACCTCACTCATGCTTAAATAAGGATTGAGGGTAAACAATGTTTGTTAAAAAGAGTGCTTTTGCTGGTGCAGAGACACCAGCGGCGCTTCGTTCTCTTTTCTCAAGTATGTCGTCAATTTCAGATAAGCTGATCTTGCTTTGTCCGAGTTCAACCAAAGTGCCAACAATAGCCCTCACCATGTTCCTTAAGAAACGATTGGCCGTCACTCTGATCGTGATGACCCTATCGTCGAGAATTTCCAGTTCGGTGAGTTTGCACATGTGGTGTTCTTTTTCATCGGCTTGCTTACAAAAGGCCCGGAAGTCTTTTTCTCCGATCAGTTTTTTGGCGCCCTTTCTCATCAGATCAATATCCAGATCTGACTGAATATACCAGGCGAAATCATTCAAAAAGGGATCTTTGTTTCTTGTGATCTGGTATTCGTAAGTTCTTGAAGTGGCAGAGTATCGGGCGTGAGCATCATCACTTACCTTGTGTAGATCGATGATTGCAATAGTAGGTGGAAGCAATGCATTTAGTTTGTAGACCAGGTCAATATCTCCGGGACTTTCATCGAGAACAAAGTCTAGAAAAAACATGCGAGCGTGCACTCCAGTATCCGTTCTACCGCATCCAACAACACTGATCTCTTTTCGGAGAATAGTGCTCAATGCCTTTTCTATCGTTTCCTGCACGCTGTCAGCATTTCTTTGCCTCTGCCATCCATGAAAGGCGCTGCCATCATATGCGAGTTTCAGGAAGTATTTCACGGGGCAAAAGTAGTGGAATAAGGCACTAACTTTATGGCGTGAAAAAGATTGCTCTTTTATCTGATACACATTCCTACCTAGATCCTCGTTTTCTGAAATATTTCGAGCCTTGCGATGAGATCTGGCATGCTGGCGACATTGGAAACCTCGAGGTGACCGATGAACTGGAAAAGCTCACTAAAGTGAGAGCAGTTTACGGGAATATCGACAACCACCAGGTAAGAGCAGTGTGGCCTGAACATCAAAAGTTTAGGCTCGAAGGTGTTTCCGTTTGGATCACGCACATTGGCGGTTATCCAGGGCGATATGATCGAAGGGTATGGACAGAGATACAGGCCAATCCGCCTGCACTATTTATATGCGGGCATAGCCACATTCTTAAGGTTCAAAATGATAAGAAGCTTAGATTACTTCATATGAATCCGGGGGCCGCAGGAGCACATGGCTTTCACAAGAACCAAACGGCATTGAGATTTGAACTCAATATGGAAAGAATAGAGAACCTGGAAGTGATCGACCTAGGGCCGAAACGATTCCCCTAGTCTTTCTTCTCTTTTTCTTCTGGCTTTGGGCTATTCTCTGGCTCCGCCTCTTCTTCTCCTGGCACTGGGGCTTTCTCCTCAGCAGGAGCTTTGTCTTTAACTGGCGCCTTGTCTTCAGCTGGCGCTTCTTCTTTTAGCTCAGGAGCCTTTTCTTTCATTTCTGGCTCATCTTTAACTGGAGGATATCCGAAGTCTTCTCCCTTAAGCTCAGTTTTCCAAATTTCTTCTCCGTTGGCATTAAACAGACTCAGTTTAAGAACACGGTTCTTTCTCTTGCCTTTTACAAAGATCTCACCGAAGTTTCTTTCTGCCTTGTAAGAGCCCTCAACCCGGTTTTCATTCTTTTCATCGTCGGCCACTGTGCTGGGTCCTGAAGTAAGAGGAGATACGGTGAAATCATAGATCGTATTCCCATTCTTCAACTTGAGCTTAGAGAGTTCTGAATGATGTCGGTCTCCCGTAACAAAAACGACTCCCTTGATATTCTCTTCCTCGATTCTTCGAAGGAGATACTCTCTCTCGTCGTAGTTTGCATAGTTCTCGTAGACCTTTGCCGTATTGAGGACCTGACTTCCACAAGCCACGATCTTGTATGGAGATCTGCTTCTTTTTAGCCCATCGATCAACCAATCGATCTGACCTTTTCCCAACATTTGGCTGTAACCTTTCTCATATTTTGCGGTTCGAAACCAGCGATCATCTAACATGAAAAAGTCAATGTCATTCCATTGGAAAGAATAGGTGATCCCTCCCAGGTATGAATTACCTGAACCTGGATTTGGCCAAAAGAGATTAAAAGCCTCTTTGGTCTTATCCCTGTGATAGAAAGAGAAGGTAGCATCATTCGGACCGAAGTCATGATCATCCCAAATAGCATAATGATGGGTTTTGCCGAGGAAATTCTGCAATTCAGGAATAGCGCGCGTATGGGAATGACGATGTAAGATCCCTGATCGGTTATTCCACTCTTTAGCTCTCAAATAAGTGTTGTCACCCAGCCAAAGCATAAGGTTGGGACTCCTATTCGACATAGTCTCAAAGATCTCGTAACCTGCTCCGTATGGCTTACCTGGACGATCATAGCCTTCCTCGTTGATGTAGGTGCAGCTTCCCAGTGCAATTCTGAAGGCGGGTGGGTCGTACCGATACTCCCAAATATGTTGGGTTTGAAAGTTTTGAACCTTGTCTTCATGAACGATCTGAAATCCATTGATCAAAACGATGTACTCATATATCGTTCCCGGATTCAAATTAGAAAGAACAACCGTAGTTACGAAAGAGTCCTTGGCCAGTGTCTTTACTCGTTCCGAGGCGAAATTGTTCTTGGGTTCACCAAGGGGCCAATAGGCAAATTGAACATCTGCTTCTTCGGTGGTTTGAATCCATAGTGCTACCTCATTGGTGTAGGAGTAACCTACCATTGGGCCCGCCTTGATCAGCTCTTTTTGCTCCTGTGCAAAAGAATGTGTAGTGGAAAAAATAAGTAATGCTGCTGTGAGCAGTCTAAAAAGCGTAACCTGTTTCAAAACCGACATGTATTTTCAAATTAGAACGATAAAATGGACCATAACCTAGATCTTGCAATGGAATATTGGAGGTTTGATTCCCCTGAGTTTCCTGCCAGAAATTTCTCTTATAACCCAGACCAAAGTTAGTATCTAAGTACAAACCAAAAAAGTTTAATTGCACTCCTAATAAAAGGTTAGCATTAAATTCGGTACCTCTCAAGTAGCTTTGGAACTGATTTAGAAAGGGTTCTGAGATTTTCATGCTGGCCAAACTCGCATGCGGACCAATGTAAAATCCACTTGGAGCCAACTTGTTTTCCTTAACATCACGTAACAGATAAAATCTATGTGCGAGTTGAAAGCGATAGCCCCTGAAGATCCACTGATCAAAATTTGCGGGCATCCCAGGAGAATTTTGTATTGCTCTAACAAGTAGGCCCTTGCCAAGATATGCAGCACTGATGAGTGAACTTTGATTAACGCCATGCACGATCTCAGCTGTTAATCCATACTGAGAGCTGAATGGGAATAAGGGACCAACGAGGACGGTGAAGGGGTTGGTTTTTAGAAGCAAATTGTCTTGCAAAGATTCATAATTGAGCTTTGGTGCAGACTGTTGCGCCTGTGCAAGCACAGCGTTGAGGCTCAAGATTATAAGGGTCCCGGTCAATAACTGTCTCATAGCACCATTCTAGCTTGAGGAGCTCCCTTTAATGCAGCGGTTTCACCCTGCACATATTTAAAGTATCCCACGATACCGATCATAGCTGCATTATCAGTGCAATATTCAAACTTTGGAATGAATGACTTCCACCCGTGTTTTACACATAGATCTTTAAACTTCGAACGCAGTAGTGAGTTGGCCGAAACCCCACCGGCAAGTGCTATATGTTCAATGCCCTCTTCTAGAGCAGCTTTTTCAAGTTTGTTCAAAAGCGTGTCAACGATCACTTTCTGAACCGAGGCGCATATATCGGACATATTCCTTTTCACAAAACCGGGGTCTTGCTTTTCGTGATCTCTCACAAAATAGAGAACAGCTGTTTTTAAACCACTGAAACTCATGTTTAATGCTGGAATATTAGCCTCGGGAAAACTGAAGGCATCTGCATTTCCATCCTTGGCGAGTTTATCTACTTCAGGTCCTCCAGGGTAGGGAAGTCCGAGGATCTTAGCAACTTTGTCGAAAGCTTCACCCGCGGCATCATCCAGACTTTCACCTAACACCTTAAAGTCTTTGTGACTATCCACTCTTACGATCTGGGTGTGCCCTCCGCTCACGGTCAAACAGAGAAATGGAAATTCAGGATATGCTGTTTTTGAGTCAGCTACTATGAAATGCGCCAAAATATGGGCTTGCATATGGTGAACCTCTATAAGTGGGACCTCTAAGGCAAGACTAAGCCCTTTTGCAAAGCTAGACCCAACTAGCAAAGAACCAAGTAGTCCAGGACCTCTTGTGTAGGCAATGGCATCGATGTCTTCTTTTCTAATTCCGGATTGCTGGATCGCCTGATCTACTACCGGCGTAATATTCTTCTGATGCTCACGCGATGCGAGTTCTGGAACCACACCACCGTAATCCTCATGTATTTTCTGAGTCGCAATGAGATTAGAAAGGACTTCTCTGCCTCTTAAAATAGCTGCGGATGTCTCATCGCAGGATGACTCTATTGCAAGTATGTGAGGGGTCTTTTTCAAATCGTTTGTACAATGGGCATTGCCTTACCTTTGCCTAAAGACGAAATTATCAAAAAACAGAACAGAAAATATTGGATTCTGCTATTGCTGGTCCTTTTGCTGATCGCCTTGCCACCGGTCCTTCTGAGTCTGTATTCAGTGCAATCTGCTCTCGCTCGCCTTACGCTCTCATTCGTTAACGACCGCTTTCAAACGCAGATCAGTTTAGATAGAGTAAAGATCCGGTCTTTTTCGGAGCTGGAGTTTGGAGGGATTTTGGTCCTCGATGAGCACGCTGATACAATGATCTTCGTGAACTCTTTGTCGGTGGAGCTTAACAAGATCGACCTCACTGAACAGAACTTCTACCTGGAAGAACTGAAGATCGGCGAGGCAAAGGTTCAAATGAGAACTTATTTGGGGGACTCTACAAACAACCTTACATCATTCTTCGCTAAGTTCTCTTCTTCAGATTCTTCCGAATCTGATTTCAAATTGCGATGTGAGAACCTGAGTCTGGCTGAGTCTTATTTTCTGATCGATGATCAGAGAAAATATGACGAAGCTTACCAAATCGATTATGGTCATCTTGAGGTCAAATCAATTCGTCTGGCTGCTGAGCGAATTCAGATTGCGGGGCAGGAGCTTGAGGGAGCCATAAAAGACCTCTCCTTTCAAAACCCTTACATCAGCCTCACCGCCCTGCAGTCTCAATTTGAGCTCAATTCAGACTCGCTCAAACTTCGAAACATGCATTTGCTCACCTACGCTTCCAATATCAATGCTGATTTTGAAATGAACTACAGCAAGGGCTTTGAGCAATTTACCGATGATGTCATCATGAAGCTGGATTGCGAGTCATCGCTGATCCACTCAAATGATATCGCCGCCTTTACGGAGGAGATTTTGGGACTGAATCGCCCAATTTCAATTCATGGTAGGGTAGAGGGAAATGTGAATGATCTGGATTTTGAGGGATTTGAGCTCAACTTTGGAAAGAACATCGTGATCGATGGAAATGTGGGAAACCTCAGCAATATTGAAGAGATCATTTTTGGAGATGTACACCTAAACTTTCAAGGTGACCTCGATTCAATTCCAAATTACCCATTCATTACTTCGGAAAGTGTTGATTTTCCTCAATTTCTTGCACAGCTCGGAGTTTTTCGGGCAGACCTTTACCTGGATGGAGACCTGAACGCTGTCAATGGAGAACTTGAGCTTGCTGATCAAAATGCCAGATTCAGCGCGGAATTTCAGGCAGCTGACCTTCTTAGCGACAGTTTAAGTATTTCAACAGCGGCTGATATTGAGCACCTGGATCCAGAAGCGCTCTTTGCCGTCCAGGATCTTAACGAGATCGAAGCAAAAATTGATCTCTACTGGAAAGGGACGGACCTGTATTCTTCTTTATCGAAGTTAGCCTTGGATATCAGTAAAATGAAATATAGAGGCTATACTTACGATAGCATTTATGCCAGCGCTACACTCAATGAAAGTAAGCTAAGCTCCGACCTGATGGTCTATGATCAAAATATCAAGACCGTACTACATACCAATTCGTCGATTGGAGAGGAAGATTTCAGCACGGAAGGACGCTTATTGCTAAAGGGAATGCGGTCACATGAACTGGGACTTACACCTGATTTTGATAGTCTGGGTCTTGACTCACGCTTGATGTTTGCTCTGGATATTCGCTCAAATCATATAGCCAGTATCCAAATAGAAGTAGATACTATAAAGGTTTATAATCGCCATTTGGCCTATGGGGAATCTGCTTTGTCTTTCCTATACAAACCAGGTGAAAAGGACAGCTTCAATTTGGACTCTGAATTATTAACACTTAAAGCGGAAGGTGATTTCAGTGATGTTGAACCACGTATGCTTTTTAATGAACTTATAGCCGACCTGGGCCTTAGCTCTAAAAGAAATCTAAATGAATATCATGATCTTAATGTTACAAGCAGTTTTGGAGAAGTCAACCCTATCCTGGAGATCTTTCAATCAGAAATTAGGATAGAAAAAGGGGCAAGTGCTCAGTTTAATATGTCTGGTGAAAAGCGCTCTGCCAGCTTCAGTTTCATTTCTTCAAGGCTTTCACTTGGAGCGCTCATTTTCGAGGAACTGGATGCCAATTTGAATGTAGAAGATGGACGAAGCCAATTAAATACGAATGCAAGTAGAATTTCTCTGGGCGACAGTCTGTCCAGTAAGAATCTCAAGCTTTCCCTTGCAGGAATACCAGACTCAATGACTCTTAAGCTATCACTCGATGATGATGCCCAATCTGACCTGGGTTTGAATCTGGCAGCCCTATTAAGCTTTGATAGAAACCAGATGGTCGTTGACCTGGAACCATCAGAACTGAGCATCGTGGATAGTCTGTGGCAGATAAACTCTGTGGCTGAACTCTATCTCGATTCTTCGGGCTTGTTAATTCCGCTGATCAATGCTCAATCGGGCTCAAAATTCTTAAACATCTCAGGGCGTGTAGGTGATGAAAGATCAGATAAACTAAGAGTGAGCTTTGAGCAACTGAACCTTTCCAACGTTGGTGAGATAAGCAGTATAAAGGAGCTCCAGATGAAAGGTGGCTTAAGCGGCTATGTCGAAATGTACTCAATCCTGAACGATATTCAGTTGAGTGCGGAGTTGGATTTTACAGAGCTCGAGGTGAATGAGCAAATGCTCGGTTCCGGAAACTTTTCAGCCCTTTGGGACAAGGCTGATAAAGGACTTCGAGTGAGCGGAAACTTCCTTGATCAGCACAAACCAGTGATATGGTTCAATGGAAATTATTACCCAGAGGAAGTCGAGAATCAACTCGACTTTAATCTATTGACACGCGACTTAAAGCTGAAGGCCTTTGAGCCCTTTCTTGCTTCCTATATATCGGATGTAAGTGGTAGGATCAGCGGTGATCTCAAACTAAGCGGTAGCATTGAGAAACCCAGGCTTTACAGCGACATGACCTTTCAAAACGCGGAGTTAAGGGTGAATTATCTGGGAGCGAAGTTTCGCATAGATGGACAAACAGCGAAGGTTCGAGAAGATTGGTTTGGATTTGATTATATCGAAGTATTGGATTCAAGAGGAAAAAAAGCAAGAGCCACGGCTACCATCTTTCACGAAAACTACCAGAATATCAACTACGATATCAATATTCTTTCAGAAGACTTTCAATTCCTAAATACAAGCTATAAAGACAACGAGCTTTATTACGGTACGGCCAACCTTGGAGGAGATGTGAATATTAGTGGATATTCAGGTGATCTGCTCATCGAGGCAAATGTAGAGACCAAAAAAGGTACTAAGTTCTATATACCGCTAGAAGGAGCAGAGGAAGTGACCCGAAGTAATTATATCGTGTTTGTCCAGCCTGATAGTCTCAAGGGTGAGAAGCCCAAGTATGAAGCAGAAACAGATAATATTCAAATGGATCTGAATATTGATATGACCCCTGATGCTGAGGTTCAATTGATATTTGATGAGGTAGCGGGCGATATCATGAAAGCAAGTGGTGAAGGGGCAATTCAACTTGGAATAAATACACTTGGAGAGTTTAATATGTACGGCCAATATAAGCTCTCGAGTGGAAGCTATTTGTTCACGCTCCAAAATATCATCAATAAGAAGTTTGAGCTTACAGAAGGCTCATCTATTCAATGGAATGGTGATCCTTTTCACGCAAAGCTCGATGTTAAAGCGCGCTATAATACAAGGGCGAGATTGGGTGATCTGCTGCAGGATGAAAGCCTTTCTAGTCGGGTAAATACTCAGGTTAACCTTTACATGAAGAATGATCTGATGAACCCCGACCTGAGTTTTGGTATTGAATTCCCAGATATGGAGGAGGCAATTAAATCAAGGGCTCAGATGGCGCTTAATAATGAGGAACAAGTGAATAGGCAGGTTTTCTCCTTACTTCTGCTGAATTCATTTTCTCCGCCTGAGGGCGGAATGCAGGCTAGTGGCTCTGCAAGTGCCAATTCATATGAACTTCTTGCCAATCAGTTATCTAACTGGATGTCTCATTTGAGTGACAAGCTGCAATTGAGCATCAGTGAGTTGAATGCGACCAACTTTGAAGTAGGAATGTCGCGCGCCTTCTTCAGTGATCGTATGACGGTTGAGGGAAGCGTGGGAGTCACATCAACAGAGGACCAGCAAACTGAATCCGAGAATGCCAGCAGGCTGGTAGGGGATGTTCAGGTGGAATATAAGATCACAAAAGATGGAAAGTTAAGGGCAAGAGTATTTAATGAGTCAAATGATGATGCATTGCTGAATCAGCAGAATGCGAAAGACACTCAAGGGCTGGGTCTTGTTTACCGTCAGGAATTTAATGACTGGTCTGAGTTGTGGAAAAAGATCTTTGGCGGGAACAAACAAAAAAGGCCCGCAAAAGCAGGCCCTTGATGTTAAGTGTGATTTGGATTAGTTGTTCTGCTCGAACTTCTCCATTTCCTTATCGAAAGTTTCTTTGAACTTCTCGTAGTTGTAGTCGATCTTCAAGCTCTGATCCTTAGTAAGGGTCTCATTATAGGCCGATACAAGGTCTTCCCCAGAAAGCTCAATGGCAATGTAGGTCTTGTACTTGCCCTCAGGAGTTCTGGTAAGCTTTTCGCAGATGGTTTTGATGCCGCTAAGCTGCTGGTTTACAACTGTTCTGGCGTTTTCCTCGAATCGCTCAAGTACTTCTTCCTGGTTGTTGAATTCACTTGATTTTACATAGTTATCTCCAACAACCTTCATGGTGGTTTGGATATCTCCTGCAAGTTGAGCTTTCGCGTTACTCAAAGCTTTCTTTTTAGAAGTCATTTGATCCAAACTTTCTCCCACAGCATTCGCTCTGAAGTACTTTTTGCTTGAGAAGTATTCTGAACCTGAACAAGGGATGATGATCTCTACCTCGCCGGCTTTTTTAACTGTTTCTTTCTTGTTCTTACAAGCAGGCATAATCAAAGTAGCCGCAAGAAGACCAAATCCTATAAGTTTCAGCGTTTTTTTCATGGTGATATAATTAATGTTTGTGATGTACCTTCAATTAGCGTACCAAAGTATTAAATTTTGAAATTTGATTTGCCAAAGGTGTTACAAAGAAAAGGATTGTGCCCAAATAATGCCCTTCTTTACCAAAACAGATGATTCTTGTATTTTGGCTCCGAATTTGATATGACTTTCAAATAGATATGAAATCTATTATTAAATACGCTTTAGTAGTACTCACGATTGGTATCCTTATTTCCTGCAATGGGAGTAAAGCCTATTATAAACGTGGTATTCAATTAGAAGAAGCGGGTATGTATAAGGAGGCGGCTTCATATTATCTCACTTCTCTCAGGAAAAACCCAGATAATATTGATGCGCGTATCGCAATTAAGAAGAATGGGCAAAAAGTATTGGACCAGCTCCTGGCCGATTTCTACCAGTCCTACACCGCCGAAGATCATAAAAAGGCGATCTATGAGTATCTCGAGGCTAAGGACTTTCACGAAAATGTAAACGCTTTTGCTGAGATCAACTTTCCAGAGTATTACAAAGACTATTATGAAGAATCGAAAGATGTCTACCTAAAAAAGAGGTATAAGGAAGCTTTGATCTTGAAGGATGAGGAGAAGTACGATGCGTCAAACGAGATCTTCGCCGAGATCATGGAGATAGAACCTGAATACAAGGATGTATCTCAAATGGAAAAAGTATCCAGGATCGAGCCTATTTACAGGAAAGGTAAAGCGGCAATGGCAAATGAGCAATATCGTGCTGCATACAGATATTTCGATGAGGTCTTAAGCGCCGGCCCATACAAGGATGCAGCGTCATTAAAACAGGAATCACTCGAAGAAGCTGCTTTTACTGTTGCTTTTTTACCTGTGCAAGTGGATAATATCGAAGATCAGCAAGTGGCCGACAAATTCTACAGTCTGGTGATGCAAGAGGTGCTTAATCTGGATAATCCGTTCATCAAAGTGATCGACAGGTCAAATATTGAGAAGATTCTTCAAGAGCAGAAATTAGCCTTGAGTGGAATGGTGGATGGAAAAACTTCTGCAGAAGCGGGTAAAATACTTGGGGCAAAGGCAGTTTTTTCTGCTGACATCATCAACTACAAGAACGAAAGGAAGAACCCAAAGTCTTATCAAAAGAAAGGATATCAGGCGATCAAGGTTCGGAAATACAATAAGGCCACAGACTCCTATTACACGGTTACCAATTATAAGAAGGTCTACTACAAGGAAGTGATAGGAGCAAACCAGGTAAGTGCATCTATTCGTTTTAACATGAGCTCAAGTGAAACTGCTGAGATCCTGGTATCAGACTTGATCACCGATGAAAGAAGTGATGTAGTGAATTATGTGATCTACGAAGGAGATCCCAATAATCTATTTCCAGGAACCTGGAGGAGCCAGAAGTATCGACATTCAGAGGACAAGGTGTTCACTGATTTCAAATCAAAGAATGCGCTGCAATCGAAACTAAGAACAAAGAAGCGTTCCTTGAAGTCCACAGAAGTTTTAAGAACAGAGATGTTGCAGCAGATGGCAAAGCGTGTAGCTCAAAAATTAGAGGCCTATGATAACTCGCTTTAGTCTATTTTTTCTTCTTGTTCCACTGCTGTATGTAGGCTGCAAGTCCAGCTCAAAACTGAGCGAGGAAAAGAAAAAGACTGTTCAAAAACCAGGTTGGGTCATGCAACGTCCAAGTTCTTCTACCTACTACATTGGGATTGGAATGGCGATGAAAAGAAATAGCCCTGCACAGTACCCAAATATTGCAAAGAAAAATGCGATCAGCGACCTTGCTTCCGAGATCAAAGTGAGGGTTTCAGGAAATTCTGTGCTAAAGCAATATGAGAACAACGATGAATTCAGAGAGACCTTTACAAACAATACGAAGGTCAGTGTTCAAGAAGACCTTGAAGAGTTTGAACAGGTTGATGCATGGGAGAATGAGTCGGAGTTTTGGGTCTATTACCGACTTTCAAAACAGAAATACAGAGAGATCAAAGAACGAAAGATCAATGCTGCCATCGAGTCTGGAAAGTCTTTTGTTGCAAAAGCAGAGAGCCTAAAGTCAGCTGGAAAATACCAGGAAGCGATCAAGAACTACTTCAAGGCCTTTCTGGAGGTACAAAAGTACCTTGATGAAGACTTGCGTACCAATATGGATGGCAAGGAGGTCTATTTCGCTGCAGAACTCTTGAGTAGGGTAGAGGCTAGTCTTGCAGATATTCAGCTTGAAGCGATATACCCCCACGGAAAGTCTAGCTATACTGCCGTATGGGGACAACAGATCAGTCCAGGTGAATTGCGCTTTAAAGTATCGGTCAATGGTTCGAGTGCTGGAGAAGGGATCAGGTTAGGGTTTAGTTCCGATAGGGCCCGAACGATGCCTGAGGAGGCCAGCACGAATCAAAATGGCATAGCGGGAACCTCATTAAAAGTGAGCAAAGGCCTAAAAAGAAGAGAAGTGCTTGCAAAGGTCATACTGGATGATCTGGGTAATAGGGTGCTCAAAGCCTATATTCGAAAGTTGAATATCCCAAGTACGCGATACTTCATTGAAGTGCGTGATCCTGGTGTACAGGTTAAATCAGAAGAAAAGGAACTCGGTAAGGATAGACCCCAAACCCTGGCTTCGGCCTTTTCTTCAGCGCTGAGCTCTGAGGGCTTTGTGAGTGGCGGGGAGTACATCGATTATATCGCCGAGATCAAAACCGATACGCGAAAAGGAGATGTGAATGATGGATTTCATTCTGCTTATTTGAATGGTTCTTTGTTGGTCAGAAACCGCAGCAGTAATGAGGTTATCTTCAAATTCAGCTTGAATGACATCAAAGGAGTGGGTTTAGATTTCAATTCAGCTTCCAGGAAGGCTTATGAAGAAGCCACCAAAGAACTCGAGCGTAAGGCTGTTTGGCAATTCATGGAGCAAATGCGCTAGTTCCCGAGCATTCTGAGTTTTGCAACTACATTTTTCAGATCGATCTGCATGGAGTAATTCTTGGCATAGATGATATCGCTTTGCTCTGATAGTTTATCGCTGGCATCAAAGCTCACAGACAATACTGACGGTTTAAGCTTTGGAAGGCCATGCACGTTCGTGTTCTTAGAGGCAAAGCCAACCCAGGTCTTTATTCCCAAACTCACTTGAATCAGGTTTCTCAGAAAGCCCAACGGCCTGGTTTGTATCCAAATGAGAACCGGACTCAACACAAATAGGATCAGGGCTGCAACCAGGTCAAAACTTCTTTTGATGCGCTTGTTACCGGGTTTTGAAATACTGCTTAGGTGCTGCACTGAATAAAGTTCCCCTGAGGTATTGATAGAATTGCTCCCGATCACGAACTTACTTGCCGGTGGCGCTATTTTATAATCTACCCCAACATTCTCTAAAAGAGCCATTCTCCTTATGATATCGCCAGAATTAAGATCAGCGGAGCAAAAAACTACTTCGTCGATATCAAATACTTTGATCAACTCAATGAGTTGGTCCAATTTTCCCACAAAGCCATCTTCAGCCTGATCTTCTTTGTTTTGAGGGCTCACTCTGCCAGTAAAGTCAGGGTCAATGGCAGTTTGAGAGATCAAACTCAATACTCTCTCATATTCACCCTTCCCGCCTACGATCAAAAAGCGCTTGCGCGTTTTGGCAAATAATCTGAATTCTTCAAGCTTAAAAACATGAAGGAGTAATCGCATGATGGTACCGGCAACAAGGGTGAAGCCAGCCCCAAGTAGAATAATGGCCCGTGAAAATCGGTATTCCTCTCCAAGGAGGCCGTAAAAACTTAGAATAACCAGACTTCCAAAGACAATACCCAATAGGAAGCGCCTGAAGCTGTAGGGGCGATCGTATGCTCCACCAGCCCAAAGACCAATGAGCCAGATAAAGCTATAGACGGGGAGTGCGATCTTTAGCAATTCTTGCGGATAGACATTTTCACTGTAAGCTTCATACCAGGAGCTGATACCCAGCAAACCCAGCATGATGATCAGGAAATCCAGTAGGGCAGTGTAAGATTTTTTTAAAAATCGATGGAAGATGGCAATTCCTGCACGAAAAACCACTGCAAAGTATATGAATGCTGAGAAGAGTCCAGCTTTTTGAGAACTGAAGTGCTTCCTTGCAAATATGATCATGGCCTTGTAGAAGACGATCACATAGTTTACACTGCTTTTCTTAGTGGATTCACCTTTATAGTGAATGATGCTTGTATCGGCAAAATAGTAGTTCTTGTAGCCCCCTTTGATCAATCGATAGGAGAGGTCAATGTCTTCTCCATACATGAAGAAGGTCTCATCAAGTAAGCCGACTTTATTTAATGCCTCTTTGCGCAGGAGCATAAAAGCGCCAGAAAGGATCTCCACTTCATGTGTTTGATCCTCATCGAGGTAACCCAGATGGTATTTCCCAAATCGTCTGGAGCGAAGAAATATGCTGGATAGGCCAAAGACCTTGTAAAATGCCACTTCTGGAGTAGGTAAACTTCTTTTGGATTCGGGCAGAAAGCGCCCTTTTCCATCGATCATCTTCACGCCAAGTCCGCCAGCTTCAGGGTGATCATCCATGAAGGCGATGCACTTCTCAAAACTGTCCTGAGCTACCAGGGTATCTGGATTGAGGAGAAGCACATACTCTCCCACTGATTCTTTTATGGCCAGGTTGTTTCCTTTGGAGAAGCCTAAATTTTCCTTGCTTTCGATCAGCTTGACCCAGGAAAATTTGTCCCTGACCATTTGAACTGATCCATCCACGGAGTTATTGTCAACCAGTAATACCTCGGCATCGATCGACTTGATTGCTTCTTTGACGCTAAGGAGGCACTGTTCCAGAAAATGCTGGACATTGTAGTTTACAATGACGATGGATAGTTTAGCTGACAAGGATTATTCTTTAGACAGACTTCCCTCGTAAGGAGTTCTATGTTGAATGGAACGCCCCAGGGTTAGTTCATCGGCATATTGAAGTTCATCACCTACACCAATGCCTCGTGCAAGAGTAGAGATCTCCAGACCCATATCTCGATACTTCTTATAGAGGTAAAATGCCGTGGTTTCACCTTCCATCGTGGTGCTCAACGCAAAAAGTAACTCTTTTGGTTTTTGTGAATTGATGCGCTCATCCAGTAGATCAATGGAGAGTTCATCCGGACCAATACCATCCATGGGGGAGATCACACCACCAAGAACGTGATAGAGGCCTTTGTATTGTCTGGTAGATTCTATAGCAAGAACGTCACTGATATCCTCAACGACACAAATAAACTCTTTGTCGCGATTGTTATCCTTACAAATGGAGCAGATCTCTTCATCGCTGATGTTATTGCAACTGCTGCAATGGTGCACGTTCGAATTTAAAGATGCAAATGCTTCAGAGAAGCGTTTCACATCATCTTCGGGCTGGCGCAATAGGTGCAGGGCGAGGCGCAGTGCTGTACGCTGGCCAATTCCTGGCAAAGAGCCCAGTGCTTCTACGGCATTTTGAAGGTGTTTGGATGGCAGTTCCATCAGATCTTCTGATTATCAACTATTTCCAGTCCGTAACCGATCAAGCCCGTTCTGTTTTGAGGGTTATTAGAGATCAGGATCATTTTTCTTACGCCAAGGTCTCTCAGTATCTGAGCTCCTACACCATAATCCTGAGTATCCATCTTACGGTAAAGTTCTTGTCCACGTGCCGACTCATTCTCCATAGTAGCTTTGATCTCCAAAAGGTGATCAATTAAAGAACCTTGAGTAGAAGCCTGGTGCATAAAAAGAACGACTCCTTTGCCTTGACGAATGATCTCTTTGCTCACCTGATGAAGGAATTGTCCTTTATTTCCTCTGAAGTTCTCGTAAATGTGAGTTAAGAGGCTTGCCGATTGCACTCGAACAGGAATTTCTTCAGATTCTTCCCATTTACCATAGGTAATGGCAATGTGCTCTTCATCTGTGGTAACTTGCCTGTAGGCAATAAGGTGGAAGGTGCCAAGGTCAGTTTCGAAGTCAAATTCAACTTCTCTTTTGATCAAACTCTCCGTTTTCATTCTGAAGGCAATGAGGTCTGCTATGCTGATGATCTTGAGTTCATGTTTCTTTGCGATCTTTTTTAGCTCATTTAAGCGAGCCATCGTGCCATCTTCATTCATGATTTCCACCAAAACGCCGCCTGGCTTCAAGCCTGCGATCCTGGCGAGGTCCACCGTGGCTTCAGTATGGCCGGGTCGCCTCAACACACCTCCTTCTTTAGCTCGTAGCGGGAAGATGTGTCCGGGTCGACCAAGGTCTGTAGCTTTAGTATTTGGGTCGATCAAAGCCTGAATGGTCTTGGCACGATCTGCTGCTGAGATACCGGTTGTTGTTCCATGGCCGATGAGGTCCACTGATACAGTGAATGGGGTTTCATGCACTGCAGTATTCTTTCCAACCATCAGTTCGAGATCCAACTCATCACATCGATCTTCTAAAATGGAGGCACAAATGAGACCCCTGCCATGTGTTGCCATGAAGTTGATCATTTCAGGGGTGACCTTCTCAGCGGCGGCAATAAAATCACCCTCGTTCTCGCGGTCTTCATCATCTACCACAATCACTACTTTCCCTTTTCGAATATCTTCTATAGCTTCTTCTACGGTATTTAGCATGGCGCAAAAGTACTGAAATTGAGCGTCGGAAATGGATATCTTCGCGCATCGAGAGAGAGTAGAATATGAATATCCAAGGCAGCGCTTTAGGCCTCTTATTTTTTTTAGTGTTATCAGGGATTCTGAGTGCTCAAGACGATGATAAATTCAAAGACAAAGGTCTTGTGATCAACATCGATCTCGACAAGTCGGAGCGTTTATATGGAAACAACTTTGGTTTTCCTATTGATCATGTGGTTAAGCCAATTCTTGAGAGTGATACTGCTTTACTTTCAATATTCGATCAGCTAGAACCTTCTTTGATGAGGTTTCCCGCAGGACCCCTGGCGAATTTTATGACCTTCAGTGAGGAGGGCTTAAGGATTGATCCATCCTATCGAGATATCATTAGGGATTCGGTGGAACTCAAAAGGATGGAGGTTCTGTCGAATATCTATGCTGCTTATGACTCACTATTCACAGGTCTTTTGGCTTACCTCGCTGAGAAGCACATCAATCTTCAGTTTGTGGCAAACCTGTATTCTGCAGACACAAGTTCATTCAGAAATGCGATCAAACTCATAAAGGAAAATCAAGTAAACCTTGTAGGGGTGGAGATGGGCTATGGTCTCTATCAGAAAGCCTATAAGGATAAATTTGAGAAACCCGAAGACTATGTGGAAAAGGCCTCCGCATATGACCTGATCCTGAGTGAGTATTTCGATGATGCACCCGTTGGTTTGTGTATCTCGCCATTGAAAAAGTACTTAAAGGATCCTTTTGATCAGGAGAACTCAAAATGGAATTCAAGGCTGAGCAATTCATCATTCAATGAAGCCTGGGTGCTGCCATTGAGTTATGAGATAGGAAAGAAGTGTGAGAAGAAAGGGGATATCGACCGGATCTATGATTGTGTAGTTGATGAATTCATTGACTACATGAACAAAGATCTTCCGGAATATTACCTGGAGCTTAAGGAGCTTTTCGGAAGGGAAGTGTGGGTCAGTCAATTCGGTTTGGGCGATCACTCTGAGATCGTTCAGAATAGCTTCCTTGAAGCGAACATCAGCTTTGATATTGCAAGGACATTCATCGAACAAAATTTAAGAGACACTTTCAGGATCACACGATATTTCAGCAGCAAAACTTATGATACCGTCGCATACAGATCGCTTTTTTCGAGAAAGGAATTGATTGAAAAGGAAGTGGATAATGGAGAAATGGTGTACAGGCGAGCGGCATATTATCCCATTTATTTCCTTCAGGGGATCTCGAATCAGTATACCGACAAATTGATCGCCTCCGGGGCGAGCAACATTCCCAACCTGATCAAATCGGGAAAGGTCAGTTTCAGTGGTTTCTACTCTCCTGAAAAGCTAACGGCCAATTTTTATATGACGAACAAGTCTGATATTCCATTAAAACTGGATGCCATCTATTTCAAAGGAAGGGTGAGATATCGAGGCAGTACAGGAAAGGTGGAGTTGTTTAAGTATTCAGCAGGGGAGTGGTACAACTCCATTGGGGTGAATGCATGGATTGAAGAATCAAAGCTCTATGATAATTCTGAGCTTGAGCTCTTTTACAGTGATAACAAGGCTCAGCCCAGAAATTTCATCGTTCCTCCGAAGAGTATTTACTACATCAGGATCAAGGTAAAATAGCCGTTCAATATCCACTCCTATTGGGGAAGAATTCACAGTATCTTCGCAACATAATTCAAAGTTCCATGAAAAAACTACTTTTTAGTACCCTTCTTTCTTTATCTGTGCTTTTCTCTTTTGCACAGATCGATTATCGTGTTGAAGATGTTAGAGCGGTGACAACTTCAGGTGGTCCTCATTCCCCGTCTGCGAGTATTCCAACAGGAACTTCACTAGATTCTGTAACCTTTCTGTTGAGAAACAACAGCGCAAGCTCCGTTCCGTCAGGAACAACGGTGACGGTTGACCTGACCATCGGCTCAGGATCTGCTATAGCGCTGCAAGGAACATTATCAGCTTCATTGGCAGCTGGACAAGCGACTAAATTTTTTATTAATTGCACCTCTGGCGGTCTTAATGAGAATTTTCCTTCTAGCGCAGGTAGCTTTCAAATCTGTGTAGAGTCCACTACCGTAAACGACCCCGTTTCTTCCAATAACACTTCCTGTTCGTCTTATAGTATGAGTTCACCTACTTCGAATAGTTATGATTTCAGAGTAACGGGTGTGGAAGTTACTGATCCAACTGGATTATCGATTGGTTCTTCTATTCAGATCGGTACTCAATTGAACGAGATTCAATTTGATATAGTGAATGGGGGAAACAACACTATTCCAGCAAATACTATATGGTCTGCAGAATTGACCATTGGAGGTGCTCAAACAGATACGGTATTTTACCGCATACCTATCAACCTGACTTCAGGGGCGACACTGTCAAACATTAGAATCAATTGTACGCCAGCTCAATTCGATAAAAATTTTCCAAGCTCTCCTGGTTCATTTGCAATTAGATTAAAGTCCTTATATGATCCAGATCCAAACGTATCTAACAATACAGGTACAGCCGCCTACGTAATGCAAGGTTCAGGAAGTCCCCAAATTACAGGAATCAGTCCAACATCAGGCCAGGTTGGCAGTACAGTGATCATATCAGGTAATAACTTCCCAACTACAATAAGCTCAGTTCGCTTTAACCCGGGAATTACGGCAAGCGTCATTAGCAATAGTTCCACGTCAATTGAAGTTACAGTCCCTTCAGGAGCTCAAACTGGAGCTATTCAGGTGAATTTTTCGACAGTTTCCCTAAACACTCCAGTATTCACCGTTACGAGTAGCCCAGTGCATACTATTACAGGTATTAACCCCACAGCTGGACCGATTGGAAGTCAGGTTTCGATTTCAGGGACCAACTTTAGTTCAAATCCAAACGATCATACCGTTTTGTTCGGTGGAGGTACGCAGGCTGTTGTAAATAATGCTGGTCCCACCTTGCTATTGGTCACTGTTCCTGGTGGAGCTCAGTCTGGACCCATTGAAGTTATCCTGAACTCCATCTCTGTTTCGAGTCAACAAAGTTTTAGTATTACTTCCTCTGCGCTTCACACGATTACGGCAATAAACCCAAATTCGGGAGATGTTGGAGATACTGTAAACATCACAGGAACTAATTTTGAAACAACTATTGCCAACAATACTGTGCGATTTGGAGGAGGAGTACAGGCAATTGTTTTGAATGCCAGCAATACGGTATTGCAGACCGTTGTACCCGCTGGAGCGCAAAGTGGAAATATCGAGGTGGAAATTGCTGGAAATTCTGTTCAGAGCCCACAAATCTTCAGGGTCAATGGAAGTCCATTGCCTCCTGAAATCACTGACTTCAATCCCAAAAAAGGTGCAGCTGGAATGCAGTTGACCATTACAGGGAATAATTTTAGCTCCACACTTCAGGACAACACGGTGACTTTCAGTGGAGGTATTGCGGCAAATTTAGTTTCAGCGACAAGGAGTAAGATTGTTGTTGAAGTACCGACAGGTGCCAATAATGGCCCCATTTCAGTGAGTGTAAATGGAAATAGTATTTTATCCACATCATCTTTTATCTACACTACCGATCCGGTGATTAGTTACTTCACTCCAAATACTGGCCCTCATGGGTCAGGAGTAACAATTCACGGTGCGAACTTTGACCCGGTATCAGCAAATAATGAAGTGTTCTTCGGGGCCATATCTGCAGCTACTCCTATCGCAAGCTCTGATGGCCTTAGATTAATTACTAACGTACCAAGCAGTGTTGGGGTTGGATTTGTTCCGCTAAGTGTCAGGGTGAACGGAACCACAGTTATCGCTGATGAAGAATTCAATGTAGTGATAGCTAGTGTTGAGGAATTAGGTGAGGCCGCTGATCTAAAGGTGTTCTATAAAGATCAGACGCTTCGAGTTTATTCTGGAACAAACTCGAATTGGAAGGATCTGAAAGTTAATGTTTACTTAATTGACGGTAAATTGATTCATTCTTCCGAGATCGAAGAAAAAAGTGTTCCCTGGCAACAGGACATACCAGTGGTTCTTAAGCCAGGAGTATATATCTTGGATCTGGAATCAACATCAGGAAGTCTGAGTAAGAAATTTAGCGTTCGATAGGAGCGGCTAACTCGATTGCTTCAGGCCGTTTACGTTTCCAACGCTTATGCGACCATAACCATGGATAGGCTTCTTTCTGAATATCCTGTTCCAATAGTCTGGTATGAATAAGGCTGATCTCGTTTTTGCTGGTCTTTGAGGCATCTTTGCATATCTCTTCGAACTCCAATTCATATTGAGCTCTTCCAGTTCTAGTGACCCTCATATAAACGACAGGCATCTTGAGCTTGGTGGAGATACGCTCCGGCCCTTCAAATATTGGCGTCTCCTGATTTAAAAAGCGAGTCCAAAGTGTTTCCACATAAGATGGAGATTGGTCTGCAATAAAAAACGTTGCTGATGGCTTCTTGTAGCCCATCATCGCTCTTAAAGCACTCTTCATTGGAATGATCTCTACCCCGTGACGAGTTCGTTCATAAGAAAGAACCTTATGGAACAGTTCACTTTTGAAAGGCTTGTAAAGCACCTTTGCCTCGTGCTCTATCAAGGCGTTAATAGCAGACCCGATGAATTCCCAGTTTCCATAATGTCCTGTCACGACCAAAACGTGTTGATCATCACGAGCATATTGATTCATCAGCTCTGAGTTCTTGACCTTGATATACTTACCAATTTTTGAGGAGGGGATACTGAAGTTCTTTAGTGTCTCAAAGATCATATCCGTAAAGAAGCGATAGAAGCGCGACTCGACCTTTCTGAGCTCTGTTTCGGACTTATTTGGGAATGATCTGCTGAGGTTGGATCTGATCACTTCTTTTCTGTAGGAAATGATCTTATCCAAAAAGAAACTCAGGAGGTCTGAAAAAATGAGCAACAGACCCATCGGTAAAAGTGAGAAAAGCTTGATCAGGGAAATGAGTACCCCAGCCATTAGAGCTGATCGTAGTCAATGATCACTTTAGGAGACTTTGGGTGAGATTGACAGGTAAGAATAAAGCCTTCATCCACTTCATCGTCAGATAAGGCATAATTCATGTCCATCTCAACTTCTCCTTCAATCACTTTGGCCTTGCAAGTGCAGCAAACAGCGCCCTTGCAAGAGTAAGGAGCGTCAACGCCAGCATCAATAGCTGCATCGAGAATGACATCACCGTCTCCCTCCAAATCAAAGTTAAACTCCTCATCATCCATGATCACCGTCACCTGTGAAGCACCACCTGCATAGGCGCTAGTTTCGGCTTTATGTTCTTTTTCTGGAGCAGCTACGGAAGTGAATAGTTCAAAGTGAACCTTGGATGGGTTGATCCCTAATCCCTCCAGATGATCTTTCAGGTCGAAGATCATCTTTTCAGGTCCGCAAATAAAATATCCGTCTGCAGAATACAAGCCTTCCGTCTTCTGAGTGAAGGCATCTACCTTAGATGCAGAGATATGTCCTTCGAAAAGTGGGTCGCCGATCGACTCCCGACTATATATGTAGTGTATATTGAGCTGTTCGTTGGCAGATGCCAGATCATCCAACATCGCCTTAAAGATTACGTCTTTGCTACTCTTGTTACCGTAGAATAGTTCTATCCTCGATTTAGGCTCTACCTGTAGGATCGATTTAATGATTCCAAATATTGGGGTGATACCACTACCAGCGGCCAACAATACATAGTGCTTTTGATTTTGTGCGTCTAGGGCAGGGTAGAAGTTACCCATCGGCTTCATGGCCTCGATGGTATCCCCCTCTTGCAAGCTTTCATTCGCATAAGTTGAGAATTTTCCGTTTTCAACTTTCTTCACAGCAACACGAAGCTCATCATCGGCATGCGGACTGGAACATAAACTGTAAGAACGTCTAACTTCCTCACCGTTTATATCCCGCTTTAAAGTGAGGTATTGACCCTGCACATAATGGAAGTCCTCTTTTTGTGAATCCGTTAGATCAAAGGCGATCGAAACGCAATCCTCAGTTTCTTTTCTTATCTCTTTTACTTTCAGTGGGTAAAACATACTGCTCTTGATTGGTGGCGCAAAAATAGAATTTAATAGCTGTAAAACAATCGCAAGGCAATCTGGTTTATATTGGTGAAAACTGACCAAAGTCATTCGTTTGAATACTGCTGATCATCGCACATTCGGTCATTTTTCGCTAAAATTGTACAACTAAATTGAGCTAAATGAAAAGCATACAACTTGATAACGCATTTCAGGCAAAGGTTGACAGAGAAGAGAAAATCGAGCCTAAAGACTGGATGCCTGAGGCTTACAGAAAGCATTTGATCCGTCAGATCTCCCAGCATGCCCACTCAGAAGTGATTGGAATGCAGCCAGAAGGTAATTGGATAACCCGAGCTCCAAGTTTACGAGCTAAGGTGGTGCTACTAGCAAAGATCCAGGATGAGGCTGGTCATGGTCTGTATCTTTATTCAGCCGCTGAAACGCTTGGGGCTGGAAGAGAGGAGCTATTAGAGGCCCTTCACGAAGGAAAAGCAAAATATTCATCGATCTTCAACTACCCCAGTGTGACCTGGGCGGATATAGGCGCTATCGGTTGGTTAGTAGATGGAGCGGCTATTGTTAATCAGGTTAGTTTACAAAGGACTTCATATGGACCCTATGCCAGAGCGATGGTAAGGATTTGTAAAGAAGAGTCTTTCCACCAACGTCAGGGTTATGAGATCATCGCGCATATGGCTCAGGGAACTCCTGAACAGAAAGCCATGGCGCAAGATGCCCTCAACAGATGGTGGTGGCCTTCCATCATGATGTTTGGTCCGCATGACAGCGACTCTCCAAACTCTGGTAATGCCATCAAGTGGAAGATCAAAAGAGAAAGTAATGATGAGTTAAGGCAAAAATTCATCGATAAGACCATTCAACAAGCTGAGGTGATCGGCTTGACCATTCCTGACCCTGATCTTAAATGGAATGAAGAAAGGGGTCACTACGACTTTGGAGAGATCGACTGGGAAGAATTTAACCAGGTGGTCAAAGGAAATGGTCCATGCAATCGCCAAAGAGTGGAGCATCACAAAAACGCTCATGACAAAGGAGCCTGGGTGCGTGAGGCTGCTGCAGCTTATGCTCAAAAGCAAAGCGAGAAGCTTAAGGTAGCTTAAGATATTTAACCAAACCAAACTGAAACATATGTCTGATAATCAACTACCCCTTTGGGAAGTGTTTATTCAAAGTAAATCTGGCTTGCCTTACAAACACGCTGGGAGTGTACACGCCGCTGATGGTGAAATGGCACTACAGAATGCCAGAGATCTTTACACCAGAAGAAAAGAAGGAACGAGCATTTGGGTTGTTCCAGCTACTGCTATCGTAGCTTCTAACCCAGAGGATAATGAATCCTTCTTTGATCCAAGTGATGACAAGGTCTATCGCCACCCAACTTTCTATGAAATGCCTGAGGGTGCAAAACACATCTGATATGGAATTGAAAGAAGCTTTAGTAAAGTACTGTCTTCGTCTTGGAGATAATGCAATGATCCTTGGACACAGAATGTCTGAGTGGTCGTCAAATGGCCCCATCCTGGAAGAGGATATTGCGCTTTCCAATATTGGATTAGATCTCTTTGGTCAATGCAGAATGATGTTCAGTTATGCTGCGGAATTGGAAGGTGACGGCAAAACAGAGGACGATTGGGCATATAGAAGACCTGAGCGGGAATTTTACAATGTATTGCTCGTAGAGCAGCCCAATGGACATTTTGGAACGACCATCGCTCGTCAGCTCCTCTTTTCATTATGGGCTCAGGCGATGTATCGTGAATTAATGAAGAGCAACGATCAGACCATTGCTGCATTTGCTGCCAAGTCGATCAAAGAAGTGAATTATCATGTCCGACATGCATCCCAGTGGCTGATCCGCCTCGGTGACGGAACAGCGGAGAGTCATGAAAAGATGCAAGAAGGACTGGGTAGAATGTGGTCTTTCCGCCACGAATTATTTGATATAGATGAAGTTGATGAACTTCTGATCAAAGAGGGCATAGCCATTGACCCAAACCAGTTTAAAGACGCTTATGAAGACCAGTTGAAGCATTTGATTGCTGAAGCAACACTCACTATACCGCAGGAAGGCTATAGAGCCAAAGGTGGCAAACTAGGTGTGCACAGTGAGCATATGGGACATATCCTTTCTGAATTTCAATATTTGGTCAGAGCTTATCCCGATGCCAAATGGTAAAGAGATGAAATAAGTGCAGGTTCTAAACGACGTTTCGAAAGAATACATTTTCAATTTACTGGAAGAGGTGAAGGATCCGGAAATTCCAGTTCTAAGTCTCCACGACCTGGGTGTAGTAAGAGATGTTATCATCCATAAAAACTCAGTAGAGGTGATCATTACACCGACCTATTCTGGCTGTCCAGCCATGAAAACCATGGAGGATGACATTGTTGCTGAGTTAAATGCCAAAGGCATTGAAAAGGTGAAGGTAAAAACGGTATTGAGTCCTGCCTGGACCACAGACTGGATGACAAAGGAGGGAAAGCGCAAGCTTCGGGAATACGGCATAGCCCCACCAGAAGAAGGTACAGAAGATAAGTCGGCCCTTTTCGCCGATGCCCCAAAGGTAGAGTGCCCAAATTGCGGATCTAGAAACACCAAGTTGGTCTCACAATTTGGCTCAACAGCATGCAAAGCCCTTTACAAATGCAACGATTGTCAGGAGCCTTTTGACTACTTTAAGTGTTTGAAGTAGCTACAAGCTTCATGGGACTTCTAAGCTTTGTCCCTAAACGCCCTAAACTGCCCTTGCCTGATTAGTGTTGACCGTTATTGGTTACTAATTGATGATTAAAAATAGTTGT
>CBFHWY010000027.1:0-33350 GCA_965659675.1 Salibacteraceae bacterium
ACACTTCCAAAACGAAAGCTATCCATTTGAGCCAAAAATTTAACTACTCGCTATTTGATAAAGATTTTTGTGAAAATTACTAACGAATATTACGTTATGCCATGTTAAATAAACAAAAAAAAGCCTTCTCAATTTTCATTAAGAAGGCTTTCTGTACCCGGGGCGGGACTTGAACCCGCACGACCGTTTCGGGTCAAGGGATTTTAAGTCCCTCGTGTCTACCAATTCCACCACCCGGGCGACACAAAAAATCCTCCAGGGCCGGAGGATTCTTCCTTTGAGCGAGAAACGGGACTCGAACCCGCGACCCCGACCTTGGCAAGGTCGTGCTCTACCAGCTGAGCTATTCTCGCAAGGGTGGGCAAAAGTAAATAAAATTCTCAGGTAATGAGTTTTTTAATCTCATGTAACTTGAGCAGGGCTTCAACCGGGGTTAGCGTGTCAATATCTGTCTGCAAAATTTCTTCTTTTACCTGTGATAGGGTAGGGTCGTCCAATTGAAATATTGAGAGCTGCATTTCCGGATCACCGGAGATCTTTTTCTCTGACTTCTCAGCTACATGTTCACTTTCAAGTGCCTTGAGCACTTCTTCAGCTCTTCTCAGTAAACTTGTTGGCATGCCAGCCAATTTGGCGACATGAATTCCGAAACTATGTGCACTTCCCCCTGCTTCTAGTTTTCTTAGAAATACAATGTCACCTTTGATCTCTTTGATGGAGACATTAAAGTTTTTGATCCGGCCAAAATGATCAGCCATTTCGTTGAGTTCATGGTAATGCGTGGCGAATAGGGTTTTAGGTTTCCCCTGATGTCTGTGCAAGAACTCTGCAATCGCCCAGGCAATGGATATGCCATCATAGGTGGAAGTTCCTCTACCGATCTCATCAAGGAGAACTAATGATCGTTCAGAAAGGTTGTTCAGAATAGAAGCGGTTTCATTCATCTCCACCATAAATGTGGACTCACCTCTTGAAATATTATCGGATGCGCCAACTCTGGTGAAAGCTTTGTCTACTATGCCCATCGAAGCTGATTTTGCAGGAACAAAAGAGCCCATTTGAGCCATGAGCACGATAAGGGCAGTTTGTCGCAACAGTGCAGATTTTCCCGACATATTGGGACCTGTGATCATTAAAACTTGTTGTTGCTCATTGTCGAGATAAATGTCGTTTGCGATGAAGGCTTCCTCAGCCGGAAGCATTTGTTCGATCACAGGGTGTCTTCCCTGGTGGATGTCGATCACCAATGATTCATCCACTTTCGGTTTCGTATAATTATTCTGAATAGCTAACTGAGCAAAGTTTATCAGGCAATCGATCTCTGCAACCACAATTGCATTGTTTTGAATAGGCTTTAGAAACTTTGAGATCTGAAACAATAGCGCATTAAAAAGTTCCGTTTCGAGCTTCAGGATATTCTCCTCAGCACTGAGGATCTTTTCCTCATATGACTTTAACTCTTCAGTGATGTAGCGTTCAGAATTGACCAGCGTTTGTTTGCGCTGCCAACTTTGGGGAACTTTTTCTTTGTGAGTGTTAGTGACCTCAATATAGTATCCAAAAACATTGTTGTGAGCGATCTTTAAGCTTGGGATTCCAGTGTTAGACATCTCTCTTTCCCTTAGCTTATCCAAATAGGATTTCCCATTTTTCAGCAACTCACGATATTCATCCAGATCCTCACTTACACCTGACTTAATCACGTTACCCTTCGCCACAACAGCTGGTGGGTCTTCCTGTAATTCAGATCTTATCTTGTCTCGAATTTCAGTACACTCATTGATGCGATCAGCATACAATTTGAATGTCTTTAATCTGGATCTTTTCAGTAAGCCTTGGATCTCTGCAATTGCATCTAAACTCAAAAGCAGACTTTGGATTTCTTTGGGATTGCTCCGTCCTACACTCAACCTGCTCAGAATGCGTTCGAGGTCGGAGATCTCCTTTAGCTTGGAGATGACACTCGTCCTGAGTTCGTCTTTGGTAATGAATTGTTGTACCAGACCTTGTCGATCTTCAATAGCATTAACGTCTTTCAGAGGCATGCTCACCCAACGTTTAAGTAATCGTGCCCCCATAGGGGAGGTGGTGCCATCCATAATATCGAGCAAACTGCAGCCATCTGGATCATAAGACTTGAGCAGCTCAAGGTTACTCACCGTAAAGCGGTCTAGCCAAACAAAGTCATTTTTATCGACCCTGGAAATGGAAGTGATATGCTCGAGCTGATCGTGACGGGTCTGGCTCAGATACTGCATGATCGCACCCGCACAACAAAGGCCTATACTCAGATGATCAACCCCGAAACCTTTCAGTGACTTTGTCTTAAAATGTCCGCAGAGCTTTTCTCTTGCAGTTTTCTCTTGAAATGCCCAATCCTCGAGTGGGTAGAAATGAAAATCAGAGCCAAAGGTCGTTTCTATATCTGCCTTTTGATTACGGAAGTACAATACCTCCGAAGGACTTAGACTTTGCAGGAGCTTATCGACGTAAAGTGATTTTCCTTCGGAGATCAAAAACTCTCCGGTACTAATATCGAGAAGGGCAATTCCCCATTGCAGCTTATCGCGATAAAGAGCGGCAAGAAAATTATTCTCTTTATTCTCAAGAAGATGAGAGTTAAGCGCGACTCCTGGTGTCACTAATTCCGTGATCCCCCTTTTAACAATGGTCTTGGTTTGCTTAGGATCTTCAAGTTGATCGCAAATAGCAACGCGCATGCCAGCCTTCACCAATTTTGGCAGGTAAGTCTCAAGGGCATGATGCGGAAAACCAGCAAGCTCAACACTTGAAGCCGCTCCATTCTTCCGCTTTGTGAGTACAATACCCAGTATCTGAGCAGCTTTGATTGCATCTTCCCCAAAGGTTTCGTAGAAGTCACCAACACGGAACAAGAGCAGAGCATCAGGGTGTTTAGCCTTAATCTCATTATATTGCCGCATCAACGGAGTTTCTGAAGACTTCTTTGTCATATGAAAAGTAAATTTAAGATGCTTAAACTGGCTGGCAATTTTTAAATGAATGCATTTATGAACAAGAAGTTAAAGTTAGAGGAGTTGTCTCGCTTGAGCCCGGAAGAGTTCTCAAAGGCAAAAAAAATTCCAATTAGCCTGATGCTGGAGAATATTCGAAGTCATCATAATGTTGGTTCAGCCTTTCGAACAGCCGACGCCTTCCGATTGCAGGAGATGATTCTCGCGGGGTTTACTCCAGTTCCACCTCAGAAGGAGATCAGGAAGACCGCATTGGGGGCAGAACAAAGCGTATCGTGGGAAAAGACGCAGAATAGCACTGAGTTTCTTAAACAAAAAAAGACTGAAGGATTCAAAATTTACAGCCTTGAGCAAACTTCTCGGAGTATTTCTCTTGAAGACCTTAAATATGAGGCCTCACCAAAGATCCTCGTACTTGGAAATGAAGTTGATGGCGTATCCCAGGATATCATTGACCTAAGTGATCTTAGTATTGAGATACCACAATTTGGTACAAAACATTCCCTGAACGTGAGTGTAGCTTTAGGAATTGCCTGCTGGAAATTGCTTGAGTTAGAGCTTGAGCAGGGACTTTTTTAGTCGTCGCAAGACCAATTGGTGTTCTCTAGAACACGCACCTGGTCATCAAGAATATTTCGATTGGTACTGCAAACCTCAGTGATCGTATCATTATCAAGGTTGGCACCGTCATAAGTACATGTGAGACATCTTTCACATGATGCACTTACCAAAGCAGTAGTTAATGAAAGGGCTAATAGGGTCAATATCTTTTTCATCTTGTTATGTCTTAAATCTCAGTACAATTTACTTCTCCAAAATTACCCCATTGTTCCTCAAGAGACTTTTTGAACTCTTCTCTTGTGGTTTTATTACCACATGACTCGGATGTTTCAATGGTTTCTCCTGTGTCACTTGTATAGGTACAGACCTCACATCTGTTGCAAGAGCTAGCTAAAATAAGAGATAGTACGAATGGGACAACTACTTTCATTCTTCTCTTGGTGCACATTCCCAACCAGCGTCTTCGGCTTCCTTGATGCTTTGATCGATATTGGTTCCAGTGCCGCATAGCTCCTGTTCGTATTTCTCAACAGGGTTGTAACACAGATAACATTTGTCGCATGAGCTCAAACTTAAAAGCAAAGCACCGATCAGTAGAGTATGTAATTTCATTCTTGCAGAATTGTGTTTCAAAAATAATCAATCATTTGAGCAAAAAAAAGCCCCTTATTCAGGGGCTTAATACTTTCTAAAAGTTTTATTGATCAGGAGCACTCACAATCCAGCGATTCTAAGAGATCTACGACTGCATCATACTGTGTTTTGCTGTCGAAATCGCTTTGACAAATTTCTTCAACATCTCCAGTACAATCACAGGTAGTACAATTACTGCAGGAACCTAGGCTAAGACCCGCAATGGCAAAAAGCAAAATGAGTACTCTTTTCATAATCTTAAAACTATAATCTGTGCTAATTATCGCTTAACGCAATCCCAGCCAAGAGCTTCTAGAGCATCAACAGACTCTTCCAACTCAGATTTAGAAACGCCATCTCCGCTGCACAGCTCTTGAGTTTGATTAACTCCTAAAAACTCCCAGTTACAATCGTAACAAGTTTGGCATGAAGCAAGACTTAGGGCGAATAGAGCAACTGCTCCTAGTGACATTAATTTTTTCATGATATATTATTTAGTATGAATGATTAATTGACAATTATAGAAAAATTTAGTTTACGACTCCCTGGAAGTCAGTGTCAGACTTCATGTCAAGGAATTCAGCATTTCTTTTAGCTTTGGCTTTCAGGTTATTATCCTTCGAAATCGCAGACTTTAAATTATTGATAACAACTTCCTTGTTACCTGATCGGGCTCCTGCAACCGCTTTAAGATAGTAACTCATTGCATCTTCCTTTTCTTCTGAAGCCTCAATATTCGAGATGGCCTTTTCAGCATCACCATTCAGCAATAGTGCAAGGGCTGCATTGAATGATTTAGTGCTGCCAAAATTGTTGCTAGCATCATCATAATCACCTTCGATGATATTGATGATCCCAAGGTTATAACCAACTTCAGGTCCAGCTCCCGCAGCTTTAGCGTAGTGTTCTTTTGCTTTTGCAATGTCTCCAGAAAGCTTAGCAATGATTCCCATATTATTGTTCACAATAGAGTTATTATCAAGCTTCAAAGCAGCTTCAAATTCAGCTTTAGCATCAGAGATCTTATTCTGTAGCATAAGCATGTAACCAACATTGTTAGGACCTCTCCAATCTTCAGCAAACTGTTTTTTTACAGTTTGATAGATCTTCATCTTTTCGTCTTCTTTGTCAGTAAGGGTAGCAGCGTAAAGCAACTCCTCAACATTCAATTCAGAAGGATTGGATGATGCCAACTGTGTGATCTCTGCATCACTGTAGCCAACTTCTTCCGCGTTGATCGTAAGTTGAGATCTTCTCAAACCTGGAAGGATGTCATCTTTGATCACAAGGTAGGTCTCAGCAAGGTTTTTGATCTCTTGCTCTCTCTTTGTAACATCAGGGTACATTTCGAGAATTCTGATGATCAGATCCTTGTCTTTGATATCAGAAGCCTGCATCTGCTTCTTAAAGCCATCCCAGTCTTCACCTTTACCTTCATTCTTGTAGAATTCATCAGCTTTAGCGGCTTCAACCTTATTTCGTCTCATCATTCTATCGATGGCCTTTGAGGCAGACTTTGCACGATTATCAGCAAGGTTTTCATTCAAGCTCAATTCACCATCTGGAGATGCATAAGCTGAAGAATTCACAGATTTGAAGTTCCATTCTTTTTCAACTCCTTCTTCGATGAAAGCTTTTAGCGCTTTGATGTCATCTTCTTTCAACTCTGAACTTCTAACATTCGCTGAGTTGATAAGGTAGTTGATCTGACCGTCAATTGACTTTGGAGTGATTCTTTGGAATTTGTCTTTTCCAAGAATTGGCTTTTCGTCAGCTTTCACAAGTTTTGGAGTGATCACTGTACCATATCCAATGTCGAAACTTCCCAGTTCCTTTTTCTTGTTTTTGAAAGCTGCTTCAACTTTCAAGACAAGCTTGCCCATTTCCATGTTATCGTTGTAGGCAACTTTATCATTGTAGGTTACTGTACCTCCCTTTGTGAAGTCAACCTTTTGACCATCGCCCTCAACTTCATTTCCAATGAACTTGACGGTCTTGAATTGTTTTACTGATTCACCAGCCTCATTAACAAGGTTTGGAGTAGCAACAACAGAAACTAGTTTGTGGAAGTATTCTGGTGGAAACTTTCCGGTCATATTTAGTTCCACACTATCCCCATGCATTTCAATTGGAGAGGGATTCACTTCGTATTTTACGGATTCAGCGTACTTCGCCATTTTGTTCAGCGGGTTACACGCTGAGAGTAGGACGATAGAAACAATGAATAAAGACAGCTTTTTCATCGATAGAGTTGTTTTCTTATTATAGGCTGCAATATTAACTAATGTTTTGCGAACTAAAAAGGAAGAAGCCCACTAGTATTGCCTTTTTGCTCAGACCTTATAACGGTGAATGCCCGGTTTATGTTCCATATTGATGAGGCTTGCGATCCTGTTCAATACGCCTGAATCGTTCTCAAAGTCCCGTGCTTTAAGGTCTAGGACGAGAATTTTCTTCGATTTCAGTTGCCTAAAAACATCAAAATAGGCTCTCTCGATCCGCTCGAGGTATGATTTATTTATACCTGATTCGTAGTCTCTACCTCTTTTTTTGATCTGATCAAGCAATATTGGGACACTTCTATGCAGGTAAACGATGAGCTCTGGACCAGGGAATTGGTTTTCGATGATTTGAAAAAAGCTGCGGTAAATGCTGAATTCCTCTTCGCTCAAATTAGCAGATGAGAAAACAAAGCACTTTTGCAGCATATAGTCGGAGATCACCTGAGAGCGAAAAAGGTCCAAACTCTGAAAGACTCGTCTTTGTTGACTGTACCTTGCTGCCAGAAAAGACATCTCAAGTTGAAATGCGTATTTGTCTGGCTGATCATAAAACTCCTTAAGGTATGGATTGTCCTCGAACTCTTCGAGCATCTGCAGCGCTTCCCATTTATTTGAGAGTAAATGGCACAGCGTAGACTTGCCCGCGCCGATGTTGCCTTCTATGGCAATATAGTTATGCCTCATTTAAGTCCAATTGTATGGTTTTCATATCATGGTCCAAATTCACGAGTTCTCTTAAACGACCTTTTTTGGGGATCTCAATATTTGGATCCAATTCGAGTAAAGGAATGTAAACAAACTCTCGAGAGGTGATATGTGGATGGGGGATGTTCAGGGAATCATCCTCGATGATATTATCGCCATAAAGTAGAATGTCGATGTCGATGAGGCGAGGTCCCCATTTGACCGCAGTTTGTCTGTTTCTTCCTAATTCGAGTTCTAAATTCAAGGCCATTTCCAGCAATTCTTTTGGCTCTAAGTCTGTTTTGACTTGAATAACAAAATTTAGAAAGTCATTTTGGTCTTCCACTCCCCATGGCTTACTTAGGTATACAGAAGAAAGTCTTCTGAGCTGTAAATTCTGTCCTTCTTTTAGCGATTTGATCAGCTTTTTAAAGGACTGAATGCTTTCATCCTCGTTTCCTCCAATTCCAAGATAGGTGTTCATCATTGCCTGCTTACCGTTTGTAATACTTGCACCCCTTTGATGTAGTTCTCGAACAAAACACTTCGTTGCAATTTACATTTGTCTTATACACAATATTGCTATGAAATCATTTTTGAAATACACACTTGCAACGATAGTAGGAATTTTCTTGAGCTTCGTTGTTCTTTTTGGATTATTGGGAGCAATTGTCGGAATTGCATCGAGTTTTGCTGACAAAGAAGTTACCGTAAAGGAGAATTCGATCTTAAGGTTGAAGTTCAATAAACCGATCGTTGACCATACAAATGAGAATCCATTTGAAAATTTTGATTTCGGAAGTTTTGAGGTTAAATCCAGTTTAGGTCTGGATGATATCTTAAAGAACCTGGAAAAAGCCGCATCTGACGATAAGATCAAAGGGATCTATCTTGAATTGTCGTTCATACAATCAGGCTATGCAAATCTTAAAGAAGTACGTGATGCTCTATTGGATTTTAAAGAGTCTGGAAAATTCATAATCGCCTATGCCGAAAATTACAATCAGGCCAGCTATTATTTGGCCAGTGTGGCAGATGAAGTTTATCAGTTTCCTGAAGGTGATTTTGAGTTAAGAGGTCTTTACACCGAGCTGGCTTTCTTTAAAGGTGCACTTGAAAAACTTGGAGTTGATGCTCAGATCTTCAGAGGGCCGGGCAACAAGTACAAAAGTGCTGTTGAACCATTCATGTATGATAAGATGAGTGAATCAAGCAGGGAACAGGTTTCGAGGTTCCTTGATGTATTCTGGTCGGAGTGGAGAGAGCAGGTTGCTTCCGGTAGATCACTGAATGCGGATAGCCTCCATGCCTGGGCGGATGATGTGAAAGTTCGCTTTCCTTCTGATGCAAAGGAACTTGGTTTGGTTGATGAGCTGTTATATGCCAGCGATATTGAAGCCTTACTGAAAGAGAAGACGGAGCGCGAAGAAGACGATGATCTCGAGTTTATCTCTATCTCCAAGTACAATAAGGTCAAGGACCCAAATAAGCCAAAATCATGGAAGGTAAAAGAGAAGATCGCCGTGATCTATGCTGAAGGTGCCATCGTTAGCGGTGGAGGAGAACAGGGTGAGATCGGTTCTGCGAGCTTAACCAAGCAGATCAAGGATGCAGCTGAAGATAGCACGATCAAGGCTATCGTGTTGAGAGTGAATTCACCTGGAGGAAGTGCACTTGCCTCTGAAGTGATCTGGAAGGCCACTCAGGAAGCGAAAAAGGAGAAGCCGTTCATTGTGAGTATGGGTAATCTTGCCGCATCAGGGGGATACTACATTTCATGTGGGGCTGATAAGATCTATGCCGACCCTAACACCATCACTGGTTCAATTGGCGTATTTGCCATGATCCCGAACCTTCAGGAGATGATGAACGATAAGCTAGGGGTTACATTCGACGGCGTTAAAACAAACCGCAAAGCTGATCTAATCACAGTTTCAAAACCAATTGATGATGAAGGAAGAGCGATCATTGAAGAGGGTACCGCACATATTTATGAATTATTCACTCAAAGAGTGAGCGATGGCAGAGGTATCGAGTTAGCTATGGTCGATTCAGTTGCACGAGGTCGAGTTTGGGCTGGTACAGATGCACTAGAAAACCGTTTGGTTGATGAGTTAGGTGGCCTCAATGCAGCGATCGCCTTTGCTCAAGAGCAAGCTGGACTTGAAGAATACAGGATCAAGTCTTATCCAGAGAAAAAGGATCCATTCAAGCAGATCATGGAAGAACTTGAAGGGCAGGCGAAGATGAGAATCGTTCAGGAGGTTCTTGGACAGGATTACGATATCTACCGTCAACTAAATGCAATTCGCGATATGAAAGGCTATCAGGCTCGCCTTCCTTATGAGATAAAATTTTGGTAGCGATTAAGCGCTAAATTTACGCGCAGAAGATGCGTGAATGGAAATAGTAAACTCGGTAGTCTCCTGGGTAATTAAAAAGAGGATTCATCAAATTGAACTCTTTAAGTCTTACCCTGTAGAGGTTCAGAATGAATGGCTGAACAAGTTATTCTTTGCCGCAAGGAATACAGAATTCGGTAAGAAGTATGGCTTTGCGGATATCAACAGCCATGCAGATCTGATCAACAGCGTCCCCATTCAGAGCTACGAGAGCCTTCAACCATATATTCTGAGGATCAAGCACGGCGAGCAAAATGTGCTGTGGCCAAACAAAATAAGCTGGTTTGCCAAATCCAGTGGAACCACAGCTGATAAATCAAAGTTTATTCCTGTAAGTAAGGAGTCTTTGGAGGAATGTCATTACAAAGGAGGGAAGGATCTTCTGTCTATCTACTACAATGCGAATCCTGATTCCAAGCTATTTTCTGGAAAAGGTATTGTTATAGGAGGAAGTAGCGAGGTAAATCAATTTTCATCCGATTCATATTATGGTGACCTAAGTTCTATCATCATCAAAAACCTTCCGTATTGGGCAGAGTACGTTAGAATACCAGGAAGGGAAGTTGCACTCATGCCAGAGTGGGAGAAAAAGCTTGAGAAAATGGCGGAGGCCGGAGCTCGGGAGAATATCACCAATCTTTCTGGAGTTCCTTCCTGGAACCTGATCCTGCTGAAGAGAATACTGGAGATCACGGGCAAAAAGAATATGATGGAGGTTTGGCCCAACTTTGAGCTATATGCTCATGGGGGTGTAAGCTTTAGGCCCTATAGAAAGCAATATGAGGAACTTTTTCCTGATGAAAAAGTAACCTATTTGGAATCTTACAATGCCTCTGAAGGTTTCTTTGGAATTCAAGATCAATTTGATAAAAAAGAGAATGATCTACTTCTAATGCTAGATTACGGTATGTACTACGAATTCATGCCAATGTCTGAGATGGGTAAAGAATATCCCAAAACGCTTAGTTTGGCAGAGGTAGAAACGGGGGTGAATTATGCCCTCATAATCTCTACCAATGCTGGCTTGTGGCGATACATGATTGGGGATACCATTGAATTCACAAACCTAAAACCACACAGAATTCGAATTACGGGTAGAACCAAATACTATATCAATGCATTTGGTGAAGAGTTGATCGCCGACAATGCCGAAGAAGCAATAAAGATCTGTCAGGAAAAGACGGGTGCGATCATTCAGGAATATACTGCTGGACCTATTTTTTATGAAGAAGGTGGGGGGCATGAATGGATCATAGAATTCGAAAAGGAGCCCGATGATCTCGGATATTTCACGGAGGTATTGGATACTGCATTGAAGTCGTTGAATTCAGATTACGAAGCAAAGCGATACAATGACCTGAATATGTTGGCTCCGAAGGTCAAGAATGTACCAAAAGGTACTTTTTACCGTTGGATGGAATCAAGGGGCAAACTAGGTGGCCAGAATAAAGTGCCACGTCTGGCAAATGACCGTAAGCACCTTGAGTCGATATATAAATTGATCTCGTGAGATACCTCATTGCTATTCTATTGACCATAATCTGCCTGGGTCACGGATATGCCCAAAAAAAACTCGATGTGCCCATTCCCGATCTGGTAGATCAGGATCACATGGGAAACTATTACCTGGTTTATGAAGATGAGGTCATACAGTATGATCAGCTTAATAGAGAGCTGAACCGCTTTAGCAACAAAAATTATGGAGGCATATCTGAAATTGACGCTTCAAATGCGCTCAAGATCTTGCTACATTATCGCGAACTCACATCAATCGCCTTCCTGGATAACCGTCTGGGTGAGCGCTCTGACCTACTCGATCTGCAGGAAGCAGGACTTGCGCAGTCTCACCTTAGTTGCAGTTCATATAATAATGGGGTCTGGGTTTATGACAAGGTTGACTTGAGCTTGTATCGCCTCGACCAAAACCTAAAGCCATCCTTGCGCTCAGGAAACTTAAATCAGATCACAGGCAAAATCCTTGATCCAGTGAAAATGAGAGAATCGGGAAGGTGGCTTTATCTGCTTCACCAAAACAAAGGGATCGTGGTCTGTGATATCTATGGTGCTTATTCCAGGTTTATTTCAGTAGAGGGTATCATTGATCTGGAAGTGCTCGGTGAAGAACTGCTGATCTTGGATGAAGAGGGCATCAAAAGATACAATGAGATAAGCCTCTCATTTGACGCTATATTGAAAAGAAAAGGCATCAAGCATTTCTCAGCTGGAGGAAGGAAGTTTCTCTTTGTGGATGATGAAGCTTTGTGGGTAGCAGACATCCCTCGATGATTATCGCATTTAAGCGATAGCATTAACCGTCATTTTTGATAAATTCGTCGGTCGCTAAACTACAGAACATGCATATTGCCGTTGCAGGAAACATTGGGTCAGGAAAAACAACACTAACAACACTACTTGCCAAACATTATAAGTGGCAATCCCATTATGAGGATGTTGATGAGAACCCCTACCTCAATGATTTTTACAACGAGATGCAACGCTGGTCTTTCAACCTGCAGATATTCTTCTTGAATTCTCGTTTTAACCAGGTGATGGATATTCGCAAAGGGGACAAGAGCGTCATTCAGGATCGTACGATCTATGAGGATGCCTACATCTTTGCTCCGAACCTCCACGCTATGGGCTTGATGACCACAAGAGATTTTGAGAACTACTTTTCGCTTTTTACTCTTATGGAGTCATTTATTGCTCCACCAGATCTATTGATCTACCTGAGAGCATCTGTTCCAACCCTAGTGAATCAGATTCAGCAAAGAGGAAGAGAATATGAAGAGGCCATTCGTCTAGATTACCTCAAGAGGCTGAATGAACGCTACGAAGCATGGATCTCTACCTATAACAAAGGGAATCTTCTTGTGATCGATGTGAATGAGAACAACTTCAAGGAAGATAAAGAGGATCTGGGAAAGATCATTAGCAAAATAGACGCAGAGCTTCACGGTCTATTCCAGGACGAGAAATAAAAAAGCCCTTCCAACTAAAAGTTAAAAGGGCTTATTTATTAAGCTTTTCGAATCTTAAAGATGTGCCTCGTAATCGGCAGCATTTTCTTTTAGCTCCGTATTTTCACTAACAGCTTCCTCTTCAAGGCTAACTGTACCTGGTTCTGCTGGAGCACCGTGTCCAGCTCCATAGATCTCACCTAGAATTGGAGCAATCACCAGTCCAACCAAACAAGTCAGCTTGATCAGGATATTCATTGAAGGACCTGAGGTATCCTTGAATGGATCACCTACAGTATCACCAGTAACGGCGGCCTTGTGAGCCTCTGAACCCTTGTAAGTCATTTCACCGTCAATCTCAACTCCTGCTTCAAAGCTCTTCTTAGCATTGTCCCAGGCTCCTCCGGCATTGTTCTGGAAAATAGCCCAAAGAACACCAGAAACAGCTACTCCCGCCATATAAGCACCAAGCGCCTCTGGACCCATCAGGAATCCAACTAAAATAGGAGTGATGATCGTGATCGCACCTGGAAGCATCATTTCGCGCAGGGCAGCTTTTGTTGAGATGTCAACACATTTACCGTACTCAGGAGTTCCCGTACCTTCCATGATGCCAGGGATCTCTTTAAACTGACGTCTAACTTCTTTCACCATCTCCATGGCTGCTTTACCTACAGAGTTCATGGCAAGAGCAGAGAAAACAACAGGAATCATACCTCCAACAAAAAGTGCGGCCAGTACATCCGCCTTAAAGATGTTGATACCATCAATTCCTGTGAAGGTCACATAGGCTGCAAATAGCGCGAGTGCAGTAAGTGCAGCAGAAGCAATAGCAAAGCCTTTCCCGATAGCAGCCGTTGTGTTTCCAACCGAGTCAAGAATATCTGTTCTTTCTCTTACTTCGTCAGGTAGATCGCTCATTTCTGCAATTCCACCAGCATTATCAGCAATAGGGCCAAAGGCATCGATCGCCAATTGCATTGCAGTGGTAGACATCATCGCTGAAGCTGCGATAGACACTCCGTAGAAGCCTGCAAGTTCATAAGCTCCCCAAATTGCTGCTGCAAAAAGCAGGATCGGGGCAAATGTTGAGATCATTCCCGTTGCTAGTCCAGCAATGATGTTTGTTGCAGCACCTGTAGATGATTTTTGTACGATTGACAAGACCGGCTTTTTGCCTAGTCCTGTATAGTATTCTGTGAAGTAGGAGATAAGACCTCCAACAGCCAATCCTACCAATACAGCGTAGAATACATTAAGTGCTGGTATGCTCAATGTTCCTTCACCAAAAAATATCATTTGAATATTCTCAGGAAGCATCCACTGGATAATGAAGAAAGAAAATATTCCAGTTAGGATGATCGCACCCCAATTACCTCTGTTTAAGGCTGCCTGAACTTTAGATTCTTTGGCAGAATTGTCTTTTATTCGGATCACAAGTGTTCCGACGATTGAAAATATGATTCCAAGCCCTGCGATTACTACAGGCAGAAGAATAGGTCCTATTCCTCCAAAAATATCATCAATGCTTCCACCCATGTCTCGAATCACATAGTTACCAAGAACCATTGCGGCCAACATGGTAGCTACATAACTCCCAAAAAGGTCGGCGCCCATTCCGGCTACGTCACCAACATTATCACCAACATTATCGGCTATAGTTGCAGGGTTCCGCGGGTCATCTTCAGGAATTCCAGCTTCTACTTTTCCAACAAGGTCAGCTCCAACATCAGCAGCCTTTGTGTAGATCCCACCACCAACACGAGCAAACAGTGCAATTGATTCAGCTCCCAGACTGAAACCAGCGAGTGCTTCTAATACGATGGTCATTTCCATGGTGTTGGTCCATGTTCCGCCCATGAACCAAACGAATAGCAATGCGAAGAGTGCACTGAGGCCAAATACTGCAAGACCCGCAACACCGAGTCCCATGACAGTTCCTCCGTTGAATGAAACCTTCAATGCCTGTGGAAGGCTTGTTCGGGCTGCTTGTGTAGTCCTAACATTGGCTGCCGTAGCTATTCTCATTCCAATATTACCTGCAATAGCAGAAAATACAGCACCAATAATGAAGGCAACCACAATGAACCAGTGGGTAGTTTCAACCAGTTGTGAAATTAACGCAAGAAGAACTCCTGCGATCACTACGAAGATCGCCAATACGCGATATTCAGCATTCAGGAAGGCCAAAGCTCCCTCTCGAATGTGCTTGGCCAGACCCTTCATTTTATCTGATCCAGCATCTTGTTTATTCACCCAATTTGCAAGAAAGGCCATGTAAATTAGTCCGAGGACTCCAAACAATGGCACTATCCAATACAACATCTCTGCAATTCCGTTCATCTTCTCGATTTTTCCTTAAAAATGGCGGCAAATATATTACTTAATAAGGATAAATGGAAGTAAATCCCGAACGGAGTTAAATGCAATAAAAATTATTGAAAATCAAAAAGATAGACCGATCCCTAACCTGACTCGATGAACCTTCGAGTTGATTTCAGACCTAAATGCTTCCCATGTTTCGATGGCGGTGAGGTCCATATATTGATAACCAGCGGAGAAGTTCATCAGCAGAAAATTGGAAACTTCAACACGGTAACCCAGACCAATTTCCCCGAGTGGTCCACGAAACCCACTGTAATTATAGTTGCTTACTCCCGAACCATAGTTTCTTCCTCTGCTAGCAAGATCAATGAGGTATCCTCCCCGCAACTGTATAAATGGAGCGTTGATCATTTTGCTGAAATGTATTCTGGTTTCTCCAAAAAGGCTTGCACTTCCGCTTCCCCGAACGAATGTTTCAGCATTGGTTCCAATACCGAAATAATAGCGATGGGCAAACCAGGTACCCACACCCAACTCAGCTCCAGCGGAAAAAGCTCTAAAAGGACTTCGGTTAGAAGGAGTAACTCCGATCAGGTATCCGGTACTGAAGTCAACCAGAAAGCCACTTTTATTTAGAAACCTAGAGCTTTGAACAGGTTTATTCCTTTCAATGATCTCGTCGATGTCTTTGATTGAACGGTTGCCAAATCTGATGTGATCAATGTTGTTATACGAAAGCTCAATAGTGTCCCTGGTCATGAGCATCACCTGCATGCTCAATGGCCCCTCATCAAGCACTACAGCGTTGATCACGCTACCATCACGCATGTAGATGACATCCGCTCTTTTTTGGGCAAAAGCCGAAGTGGAATAAAATAATTCCAGGAAAAATAACGTTAGCGTTATGATTGCTCGACAGACTTTCATATTTTTATCAAAATTAAACACTTCAACATGAAAACGCTCAAATATTCTCTATCGGTATTATTTTCCGCATTTATGCTTCTCTTTCTTTCTTCTTGTGAGGACAAAGTAGAAGAGCAAATTACCTACACCGCGAATGTCCCGGTGTATAAAAGCATGGCCGACGTGCTTGCTGAGGTTCGTTTTACAGCTCCAGAGCAATTGGAAAATACGGGGAAGATTTACTCCTATTCAAACCTCATTTATATCGCTGAGGCAGAGAAGGGTGTTCACGTGTTTGATAATAGCAATCCGTCAAATCCGGTGAATATTGGCTTTATCAATATTCCTGGTAATAAGGATATCTCGATCAAAGATGGCTTTTTGTATGCAGACTGCCACACAGACCTACTCGTCATCAGAATGAACTCAGCTCGGGATTATGAGTTGATCAACC
The DNA here is from genome assembly GCA_965659675.1 of Salibacteraceae bacterium. Classification (GTDB taxonomy): domain Bacteria; phylum Bacteroidota; class Bacteroidia; order Flavobacteriales_G; family Salibacteraceae; genus CBFHWY01. The sequence continues at coordinate 16,201 of CBFHWY010000027.1, forward strand.
GGGTCGAAGGAGTCTTTAATTATGTTATTCCTGAGTATGATACAAGATATCCACTTGCTCAAATAGATGAGTCTAAAGGTCTTGTTGTAGGATACACCATAGAAGAGATCACAACAACGCAAGACTATGTGGTGTATCATGAAGCACCTTATCAGGTGAGAATGGATAATTTCGGTCAATCGGTTAGGCCATCTTTTGGCGCCGTTGGCGAATCTGCAGGAGCGAGAAGCACAGGACTAACTGGTGGAGGTGAAGGTCTTGGCGGTTCATTCGCTCAATTTATGATCGTGGAGGACCAACTCTATGTGATGAATTCAACATCTGAAATTAGCTTTTACGATATTTCGAGTCCTGCTGAACCTTTTGCAAACGGATCATTTAGCCCAGGTTGGGAAATTGAAACGCTTCACAAGTACAAAGAGAATCTGTTTATCGGGGGCAGAATGGGTATGTACATTTACTCCGTTACAGATCCTGCAAATCCAACCTACTTGTCTGAGTTTAATCACGCAGATGCCTGCGACCCTGTAGTAGCAGATGATCATTATGCATACGTGACGCTAAGAACAGGTACCCAGTGCATCGGACAGCTCAATCAGCTTGAGGTGATCGACATTCGAAATATCGCCAATGCAAGACATGTAAAAACTGTACCAATGACCAATCCTCACGGTGTTGGGATTGATAGAGAAAATAAGGTGCTATTCGTTTGTGATGGATCTGCTGGTCTGAAGGTATATGATGCAAGTGAGTTGCACCTTATTCAACCACAATTCATCTTGCAGGAGATCGAGGGCATTACTGCTTATGACGTGATTCCTCTAGATGGCAGATTGATGCTGATCGCTGAAGATGGCTTGTATCAGTATGAATACAATACAAATGATCAGTGGCTGACCATGCTTAGCGTGATCAACACAGCGAGCTGATCAATATTCTACTTCTAATTTATCTTCTATATAGCGGATAACCTTGTCCATGAGGTGGATTCTGTCTCGTCCTCTAACATTGTGGGGATGATTCGGATAAAGGAAGAAGTCTACCTGAACTCCTTTTTGAACGCATTGCTGAAGGAACGAAATACTATGTTGTGGTACAACAACATCATCAACACTCCCGTGTATGATCAATAGCTCGCCATCGAGTTGATCAACTTTATCAAGGTTATTTGTCAACTTGTAACCTTCAGGATTAGATTGAGGGCTATCCATGTAACGCTCTGTGTACATGATTTCATAAAACTTCCAGTTCATCACTGGTCCACCTGCTACTCCTACATGAAAGGCTCCCGGATGCTTCAACATAAGAGATGTGGTCATGAATCCGCCGTATGACCATCCGTGTACTGCAAGCTTAGTGGTGTCAACAAAATCAAGGTTTTTCAGGTATTCCAGGCCTAATAATTGATCCTGCATTTCCAGTTCACCTAAGTTCCGGAAAGTTTGTTGCTCAAATGGCATACCCCGGTTCTCACTTCCTCGACCATCTAGTGTGAAAACCACAAAACCTTTTTCTGCAAGATGATTCATCCAGAGTGGCGCTCTAGCTCGCCATGAATTCGTGATAAGTTGCACACCTGGACCATTATAAACATATACCAATACAGGGTATCTTTTCCCACTATCCAAAACGGATGGAGTAATGAGTCGAGCATTGAGCATACTGCTGTCTTCGGCCATTAAACTAAATAGCTTCGTCTTGCCGATCATATGTGCCTGGAGCTTGTCATCCGCCACATTCAAGGTGTCTGTGCTTAGATCATCTAGCTTCAGAACATATTGGATCAACGGTGTAGCCGTATCAGTATAGGAAATGAACAGCGCATTTGATTCGGCATGAAAGTCGGCCTTGTGAGTGCCTGCAAGCGGTGTGAGGGTGTCGATTCTAAATGAGTCAAGCTGTATTCTGTAAACACTCCTTCCGAGCGCTTGATTGGTGGCTTTACTGAAATAGTAATAGTCCCCATTTTTACCGAATCCCAGCCCTTCCATGACTACGTCTTCTCCTTTGGTTAATTGGACAGCGGAGTCGCCCTTGAGATCATACAGATACAAATGGTCGTATCCAGATCGTTCACTTCTCCAGAGGAATTTATTGGGATCCTTTGGTAAGAACTCCATCGAATGAAGCGGCTGAACGTACTTGTCAGATTTTTCTTCAAATACTGTAGTTACAAATACACCAGAGTCGGCTGAATAAGCATTGAGCTTTAGATGATCCTGATCTCGATTCAAAACGGCGATGTAAATGAGTTTTTCATCTGGGCTCCACTGGATATTTGTCAGGTATTGATCCTTTGGCAATCCTGTGCGCATGAATACATTCTTACCTGTGGCAAAGTCGTATGCCCCAAGCGTCACAAAGTGACTGCTATCGCCAGCCATTGGGTACTTTATGATTCGCGATTCAGATACATTAGGTTTTAAGGTGATCAAAGGATAATCACTCACAGCGCGTTCATCTTTTCGGTAATATGCCAGTCGTCTGCCGCTAGGCGACCAAAAAGTCCCCTTGCTTACTCCAAATTCATAGCGGTGAACAGCCTGACCATAGATGATATTTTCAATGTTCACATCACTTACGGGAATATCGCCCTCAATGGTGGCGATGTACAGATTGTTCCCCCTGGTATAAGCAGCCATATAGTTCATGTCACAAAAATCGACGTTGCTGCCCCCTTTAGGGATCACAAATAGGTGATAGGCTCTTTTCTCATTCATGTTGTACTCATAATACACGGAGTCTTTTCTGAAGACGAATGTGTTAGAGTTTGTCCATTGAATGCCTGGAATTCGTTTTAAGCCCTTCAATTCTTCATGGGCAGTATTGAGGTCATCAGGCCTAACAACATGGCGAAGGTTGGTGTCAAGATCAACGATAATAAGAGAGTCAGCACTCCTGTAGGAGTATGCTTTTCTGTTTTTAAGCCATTTGAAGTCGCTAACAGATTTGGTTCTGAACTTGGTCCACTGTCCGACGACAGCATCCTCCAGGTTGAGTTCTTCTTTCTGCGACATTGCCTGAAAGGCCAATATTAGAAGTAATGCAACTGCGATTCTGCGCATGATTTCAAGATTTAGCACAAATATGCTTTTAATGTTCATTCGATCGAAACTTGATATGACAAGAATACTGCCATGAATTTCTTTCAAATGCCGTTTGCTGTGCTATAAAATCTAAATTTGCCGACCTAAGTGACCACAGTGGTTGAATACAAGGGGAAAAAATTTGAGCCTTTCATTTATCACGATATGATTGATCGTGTGATCTCAGACCTGTCTGAGCGGATCAACCAAGACCTACGTGATAAGAATCCGGTCTTTTTGATTGTGCTAAACGGTGCCTTCATGTTTGCTGCCGATCTTATGAGGCATGTAGACTTTGATTGTGAGATATGCTTCATTAGAATGAAGAGCTACGTGGGCACTGAATCTAGCGGCACAGTCAAAGAAGTGATTGGGATTGAAGGCTCCCTGAAAGACAGAACGGTTGTTATCGTTGAAGATATTGTAGATACGGGCAGTACCTTAGACGAACTAATGAGGATCATCCCAGAGCATCAGCCTGCTGAGATCAGGATCGCTACCTTTTTGATGAAGCCCGAAAAATATGACAAGAAACATAAGGTTCATTATGTAGCGCTGCGTATTCCCAACGAATTTGTACTCGGATATGGTCTTGACTATGATGGCTACGGAAGAAACCTAAAGGACTTATATAAACTACACGAAACAGAAGACTAATGTTGAACATTGTATTGTTTGGCCCTCCTGGAGCCGGTAAAGGAACTCAATCTCAGAAGATCATCGATCAGTACCGACTTATACATCTTTCTACAGGGGATATCCTTAGGGCGGAGATATCGAATGGAACTGAGCTAGGTCTGAAGGCAAAAGCTTTAATGGATAAAGGTGAATTAGTACCTGATGAGGTGGTGATTGGAATGATCGAGCATCGATTATCTGAAGATAAAGAAGCAAAGGGCTTTATTTTTGATGGCTTCCCCAGAACCGTGGCGCAAGCGGAAGCGCTTGATGAATTACTTCAAAAATTTGACACTGAAATTCACGAGATGATCGCCCTGGAGGTATCTGAGGATGAACTCAAGAAAAGACTTCTGGAAAGAGGGAAAGTGTCAGGCCGAGCTGATGATCAGGACATTGGAAAAATTGAGAACCGAATCAGTGTGTACAAGAAACAAACCCTACCGGTAGCGGAATATTACGAGAAACAGGGAAAGTATAAAGGAATCAACGGTATTGGAAGTATCGACGAGATCTTCGGTCGCATCGAGGAGAGCATAGAGGCCGCTTAATTTTGTACTTTTCATACTCACTATGAGTCCTTCCAGAAACCGAAAGGAAAGTACATCCAACTTCGTTGACTATGTCAAGATATGTTGTCGCTCCGGCAAAGGCGGTGCAGGATCTGCGCATCTAAGAAGAGAGAAATTCGTTGCTAAAGGAGGCCCTGACGGAGGAGATGGAGGTCGAGGTGGCCACGTTATCGCCAGAGCAAATAAGCAGCTTTGGACCTTACTACCACTAAAATATAAGAAGCACGTAATTGCCGGCAACGGTGGGAATGGTGGAAAACAGACCAGTACTGGAGCAGACGGCGATGACATAGTCCTGGAAGTTCCCCTCGGGACGATCATCAGAGATGCAGAAACGGAAGAGATACTCTTTGAGCTTACCGAAGAAGGTGATGAATGTATCGTTGCCAGTGGTGGAAGAGGAGGATTGGGTAATGCACATTTCAAATCCCCCACAAACCAAACTCCCAGATATGCGCAACCCGGTGAGGAAGGAGAAATGATCTGGAGGGTCTTTGAGTTAAAGGTCCTGGCTGACGTCGGACTTGTTGGTTTTCCTAATGCGGGTAAATCCACCTTGTTGAGTACCATCACGGCAGCAAAACCTGAGGTCGCCAACTACCCATTTACTACGCTGGTACCTAATTTGGGAATTGTTTCTTATCGCGATGATCGCTCTTTTGTGATGGCCGATATCCCTGGGATCATCGAGGGTGCAAGTGAAGGCAGAGGGCTTGGACATCGTTTTCTGAGACATATAGAGCGAAATGCCGTTTTACTTTTTATGATCCCTGCGGATGCTGAAGATATCAGAAAGGAATATGAAACGCTTTTGTCTGAGCTCAAGAAATACAATCCTGAATTACTCGATAAAGAGCGCATTTTAGCCATATCGAAAAGTGATCTGCTCGACGAAGAGCTAAAGGAGATGATCAGTAAAGAGATGGGTGAACTAAAGCACCTGTACTTTTCTTCAGTTACTCAACAGGGATTGACTGAGCTCAAAGACATGATCTGGAAAAGCCTTGAACATGATAGCTGAGCTCGAAAAGCTTGATCGAAGTCTATTTATGCTGATCAATGGAGCCCATGCTCCATGGTTAGATTCAGTAATGTGGTTTTTAAGTGAGAAATACGTTTGGATCCCATTTTACCTCCTTTTACTCATTAGCTTAATGATTCACTATGGCTGGAAAAAAACATTGATATGGATCTTGCCCGCCGTTGCCATAACGATCACATTGAGTGATCAGATTTCGGTTAAGATGTTCAAGGAGGTCTTTGAGCGATATCGCCCTTGTCATAACCTTGAACTCAAAGCACTGGTTCACCTTGTTGATGAGCATTGCGGTGGTCAATTTGGTTTTGTTTCTTCTCATGCTGCAAACAGCTTTGGACTTGCGGCGGTCGTCGCCACTTTAAGCCAATGGAGATCACTCGTCATCACCATGATCTTATGGGCTGTTTTGGTTTCCTACAGCAGGGTATATTTGGGTGTACATTACCCCGGAGATATTATCGGAGGGGCCATCTTAGGCACGCTGATAGGATTGCCCATTGCACTTTTCATTAAATCAAGAATAAAAGCTTAGTATGGCCTGGTTACTTGTTTTTTTAGGCGGTGGAATAGGCTCTTTACTGCGTTTTGGAACAGGAAAACTGAGTCATGCCTTTTTTCCGGTTAGCTTTCCTGTTGGAACCCTGATCTCAAACATACTCAGTTGCCTCCTAATTGGTTTAGCAGTAGGATACTTTAAGCAAGAACTGGATCGTAATGCGCTTCTGTATTATTTTTTGATTGTGGGTGTATGTGGTGGTTTCAGCACCTTTTCCACCTTCAGTTATGAAAGCCTGAATCTCTTTCAGCAAGGCATGATGCTTTATGGTATCCTGAATATATTGACCAGCGTCGGCTTTTGTATAGCCTTACTTTGGTGGATCCTGAAATAGGATAGAAAATGAATTAAATTTGATGAATGCGGTATTTCATCATCATTTTTCTCATTTCTAGCTTTTCAGCTTTTTCACAGACAAACATCAGTTTCTCCAACCCATTGGTGGAAGATATTCTTACAGGCGATAAGGATCCAGGAACAGAACCATATTATCACGAAGTTGATCTTATCCACAACGCCTTTAGTTACTGTGAATTTAAAGATGAGATCAGTGCCGATTCTTTGAGGTCTTACCTTGAGAAGCTCTCAAGTTTTGAGAATCGAAATACTTTTTCTGATACTACTAGCAACTCCAGGGGAATTGGAGCCGCACGCAGGTGGATCATGCAAAAGCTGAGGAGTTTTGAAAACCCATCAAGCCAAATACAGCGCTTTGAATTCAGTTATCTTGATTTTGACATCACCAATAATACCTGTGGTTCGGGTAGATTGAGAAACGTGATCGCGGTGAGGCCAGGATATCGTGCAGGAGAGGCGATCACCATTGTTGAGGCTCATATGGATTCGAGATGTGGTGGAAGATGTGACACTTCCTGTGTGGCACATGGAGCAGATGATAATGGAAGTGGCACTGTCATGGTCATGGAACTAGCTCGTGTTCTTGCTCATAGAAACTATCCAGGTACCGTGGTTTTCATGCTGACAACTGGGGAGGAGCAAGGCCTACTCGGAGCTGGCGCATTAGCCGAATGGTGTGAGCAGAATGATGTTGAGGTCAAGGCAGTATTTAACAGCGATATTATTGGTGGAATATTTTGTGGAGAAACCGCATCACCGCCAACCACCTGCGCAACAGAAGGAAGTATTGACAGTACAAGGCTGAGAGTATTCGCTGCTGCCTCAGAACAGCTCGGTAGTAGAAATCAAGCGAGGTGGATCAAACTCAATTATGAGAAGTTCCTGGTAAAGAATGTAAAAGTCCCCATGCAAATTCAGGTGATGAATCAAGAAGACAGAACGGGTAGAGGAGGAGACCATATTCCATTCCGCCAGAGAGGTTATAACGCAACAAGGTTCACATCTGCGGTGGAACACGGTAATGGTGCTGGAAACTCTGACCCAGACTATCATGATCGGCAGCACTCCACGGATGATGTTATTGGTGTGGATACTGACAATGATGGAGAACTCGATAGTTTATTCATCGATTTTAACTACCTCGCACGAAACACGGTCATCAATGCTGCCATGGCAAGCTGGTCTGCCTTATGTGATACGGCACCTCAGTTCAGCATTGACCCTGCAGCAAACGGTGGCGCAACGATCACTATCGAAGGGGATTCCTGGCAGGGAAACACCTATTTGGTAGGTGTAAGAAACCCTGCGAGTACTGATACCACCTACATGTTTGATCATATCTATTCTTTCACAAACGCCAAAACCTTTGTGATTCCAGGTGTAAGCAGCGGTGAGGCCTATTTCGTTTCCCTGGCCAGATCGGGAGGCATTAACAAGCCAATAGGCATATGGACCGATGGCCAGCTTCTGATCGCTTCCCAAACGACCAACCCAGGTCAGGAATATGAATTGCCTTATGCAGATTGTGAAACGGGACCTATTTCTTTAAAGGAAGGGGAAGTACAGTATCAGTTCAAACTTATGCCTAACCCTGCCAAAACATCCCTTACACTGAGTTCAAAAGGACTCGGCGCCTACGAAATATGGGAGGTTCGACTAAGGGATATTCGCGGTAGAAATGTGATCTCAAAGAGCAGTATGGGCAATAAAAGCTTCACATTGAATACTCAGTTCATTGAGCCTGGTGTTTATCTCACCCAATTCATAGTGAAGGGAGATGTGGTATATAACGAGAAGTTGGTTATCGCGCCGTAGATTCGCTTACTCCACATTGCTTTTTACAATTGCTGAGGCTTTGCATCTCGTTTTGTGTCAACTCTGGGGTGTAATTCGCTTTTTCGAGATAAGGTTTTGCGCTCATGCAATCACCAGACTGACAATAACTAACTCCGAGATTATAATTTAGAATCGGATCATCTGGCTTCAATTCATGGGCCTTGATCATGTACTCGTACCATTTGTTGGTGTATAGTCCCTGATTTTTAGGATCAGCCTGCATGAGCAGATTCTGGCATTGAGCCATAAGAGCGAATATTTGGGAGCGTTCTTCGATCCTGGTAGCAGTTTTCAGGCTTCCCATTGCGTCAAATGGTTTTCCCAGGCTCATTTGTACCTGCGCAATTCCCAATAGGTAATCAACACCCTCTCTGTCGAGTTCATAGCCTCTGGTAAAGTATTGATAGGCACTCTTAAGTAGCTTGGTTTTCTTATCTATGTCTTGTTGCATATTGGACAAAAGCAGGTAAGCATTTCCTGCTGATAGGATGGCTTTTAGATCATTCGGTTCTTGCTGCAAAACCTTTTCACTTCTTTTTATGGAAAGGTCATGCCGGCCTATCGACTCAAAGTATAAACTCGCCTGATAATCGAGGTCAAGCTCAGGGCTTTCAACAGAGAAGAAAGGATTCACTATTGTACTAAGGGCAGAAGCAATACTCGATGATTTAAGTTCAGGAAGCTCCTCAAAAATATTTTCTCTTTCAAAAAGTGCTTTAGCGCTATACTCCAATACATTCTTTTTGCGGTTTACATAAACCACTGCTACAGGATCAGCATAGCTCAGTTCCCAATTGGGCTTGTTCAGCAGGAACTGGTGAAGAGCTGGGAATTGAATCCGATTCAAAACTGCATAGCCAAAGTCATATTTATCGTGAAACTTGTCGAAATCTGCTGGGTATGCAGCCATTTGATTAAATGCCTGGAAAAATTCCGCTGGAAAAATATCGAGGTCTCTGAAGTCTATGAAAGACCTGAACTCTGGCTTGAGATCCCAGAGGAGATAAGAGGACACAAGGTAGTCGGAGAAACAGGGTCCAGCCAGCTCCTTTTCACGTATAAATCGGGCGGCTCCGATAGGATTGTCGATAGCCGAAACTTTTAAGCCATAACGATAGTCAGAATCGAACTTCTTGTAGAGGTAATTACTGACAATGGAGATATAGAATAGAATAGAAAGCGATAAGGCTGCGATATCTTGTAGCTTAAAACGTCTGAGTTTATCAGAAAGAATGTTCAAGCTGATCAATACTGCCGGAATTGACCAAACAAAGAAGAAAGGCAGATTACGGTGAGCGGTCAAACCCAGATAAGTAAAAGCTGCAAACATGATCCAATAAGCTATGCCTAGTGGATTGTCCAGTCGCTTTATCAGCCCGCCCTTAGATTGTCCGACAAGGATAATGCTGAGCAGGGATATAACAAGAACCCCGATGGCAATGTAGGGCTCTTCTTGCTGCCAGTAATAGTCTGTTTGAAAGGAGTAAAGTTCGGTAGTGAATTTATTTTGTCCGACCTGACCAAAGATCTCAAGCGGGTGGATCAGCATGTAGAAGCCTCGCGGATTTACCGCCACGCTTAGCAATGCAATAGAAGTAGCAATTAATACACTCTTGTCTGCCTGCGATTTTAACTTTAGCACAAATGATCGCAGGATCTCCGATCCAAGAACAACCAATAGAATCACCATTCCGGTACCGTAAGCCTCGTGAAGGTTGGTCCATAAAATCTGAAGAGGAATAAGTAAGTAAATGTGCCATGAAGCTCGCTTCAGGTGGATCAAATAGATCATCAAAAACAGAGCGGAGAACAAGTGGCTGATCATTTCAGGGCGGCCATTCATTCTAAAGTTCATTCCCAGGAAAACAACGATGATCGATATCGTAAGGGCAAAAACGGAGGAACTGTCTTTAAAAAAGAGCCGTGAAATTTTCCAGGTGACCCAAAGCAATGTAAGGTTAACAAGCGCCTGCATTAGGTAAAGAAGTTCGGCTCCACCCAATTGATAGAACATGGCTTGAAACACTTCAAAAAGCCATTTCACATTGATCCAGGCTACACCTTCATGCGTGAAAGAAAAAATGTCGCTTCGCGGAATACTGAAATTACTCAGGATATAGTCCCCAGTGAGAAGCTGCCACCAGAGGTCTGGTTCTCTAAGTTGCTTGAATGAGAGTGCAAGCCCAACCAGGATCAGAACCAGGAAACTTATGTAACGAATGAGCTTTTGCGTGTTCAAGCGATTGGACCTTTGTCTGAATAAACTAGCTTTGAGGGAACCTATTCATTTCTTGAATTGACCAAATATAGAGATTTACTAAGGAGTTTGGGACCCGGACTTCTCTATGCAGGAGCTGCCATTGGAGTGTCTCATTTAGTGCAGTCTACAAGGGCAGGAGCAAACTTTGGTGCCATCATGGTGCTTGTTGTTTTGCTTGCCAATGCGCTTAAATATCCCTTTTTTGAATTTGGTCCGCGATACGCTGCCGCTACAGGCAAGTCTATTCTTCATGGATATCGGAAGATCGGTAAATGGGCACCCGCCTTATTTCTTATTCTCACGATCTCCACGATGTTCACCGTGCAGGCGGCAATCACGATCGTAACAGCCGGGCTAGCTGAGGAGATCAGTGGAATTGATGCTGCCCCCTGGAAGTGGAGCCTTTTCATACTTGTTATATGCAGTGGAGTCCTATATATAGGAGGGTACTCTGTGTTGGATAAATTAATGAAGTATGTGATCGTGGGACTGGCGTTAACGACTGTACTCGCGCTCATATCTGCACAGACTGGAAACTTTGTCAAGTTAGAGACAGCGAAACTGGAATTTGACTTTGCGAATGAGATACATGTCTATTTTCTTATCGCGTTGATCGGTTGGATGCCGGCACCGGTAGATATCGCGGTTTGGCAATCAGTATGGACCGTTGCCAAAAATAGAACGATCAAAAGACAACTTACGACTAAGGAGGTCAGTTTCGACTTCAAACTAGGCTTTTGGGGTACGGCTATTCTTGCCGCATGCTTCGTTTTATTAGGGTCTACCGTCCTCTATGGTTCTGGAGTTGAGCTAGAATCATCTGGCTCTGGTTTTGCTGCTCAATTAATAGGGATCTATACTTCGAGCATTGGTAGTTGGGCCTATCCATTCATCGCGCTTGCTGCCTTTACTACCATGTTCAGTACAAGCCTGACCTGTTTGGATGCCTTTCCTAGAGTAATTAGTCCAAGTATAAAGATTCTCTTTCCTTCAGGTTTCTCAGAAGGTCGGCAGCACATGATCTACAATGTGAGTCTCTTTGTATTGCTTCTTGGAACAGTGATCATCATCACCTTCTTTGCTGAGAATATGAAAGGCCTCGTTGATCTGGCAACCACGATATCCTTTATGACAGCACCCTTTATTGCCTGGTTGAATTATAAAGCAGTTACACTTAAGGATTTCCCAGATTCTCATAAACCAGGCAAAGGAATGAAGTTGCTGAGTGCGGCAGGACTATTTTTTCTCTTAGGCTTGGGGTTCTACTTCGTTTTCCTGCGTTTCTTTTGATTGGGTTTTAGCTCAAGAACCACAGGAAGGTGGTCTGAATAGCCTCCATAAACCTTAGACCTTCCGTAGTATCGGCTAGGCAAACTGTCTTTGGCGGATTTGTTATAGTAAAGCATCCAATTTCTCTTAAAGACATAGTCGGTATCATGAACTGGCTTGAGGTTGTCTGAAATGATCATATGGTCTAGTGCACCCCATTCTCCTCTATAATTGTGAGTACCGCTTCCCGCAGCATCTTCATCTTCCATCAGATCACTCAGCCCAACTGAAGGATCAGCTACTCCTAAAACCTCCTGAACGCTTTTATTAGTGGGATAGTCATTCAGGTCTCCTATGATGATATGACGGGATCCAGGAATGGCAGCTCGCAATGAATCGTAGGTAGATCTGAGTTGTTGAGCTGCTTTTATCCGTTTTGGCTCAGACTTTTCTTGTCCACCGTATCGCGATGGCCAGTGATTGACATAAAGGCAAAAGGTATCATTCTCTATGGTTCCTATACTTACCAATATGTCTCTGGTATTCCTTCTTCCTTCTAGCTTAATTTTCTGAGGAAAACTGTGAATGGGTCGATAAGCAGCAGGATCATAGATCAGGGCATTGTCAATACCCCGTTGATCGGGGCTTTCGAAGTGAATGACTTGCATTTTCTTTTTTCGGAGTTCTTTTGAATTTAGGATGAGGTCCTCTACGACAAAACGGTTCTCTACCTCACAAAGTCCAAGAATATCAGCATCAATTGCTTCTAATACCTGAATGATATTCGTCCTTTTCTGATTATACTTTTCGGTGTTGTGATCCTTTTTAGAGCCTGGAGTAAATTCAGCATCGTTCTTATTTGGAGCATCAATCGTATCAAAGAGATTTTCAAGGTTGTAGAATGCGATTTTTAAATTTTCCGCCTTGTCAGAACGACTTGATAATGGTCTACTGCAAGAATGTCCCAGGCTTGCAAGTGCAACAAGTAGTAGTGTGAGCTGTTTCATCGTCAACAAAGATATTTGGAAAGCTTCCTTAAATCTTCAATTGAAAGCTACATTTGCCGAATTAATATTAGAGCCATCAGGACAGGGTGTATAATACTGCTTTTAGTCTTTCTCGGATTTAACGGCCTGTCTCAGAAGATAGGGCTTCTAGAAGGTGAAATCCTGTTGGATGGTATTCCTGATGAAGCCCAATGGTCAGATGCCGAAGTGCTGACCAACTTTACCCAGCAATTTCCAACGGATACTGCACCGGCAATAAATCGCACCGAGGTTAGGTTATTGAGCGATGATGAATACCTCTATCTATCTGCCACTTGCTTTGATTCGAAGGAGGGAGAGTATATCATTCAATCCCTGAAAAGAGATTTTGATCACAACTCAAATGATGCTTTCATAGTCGTTATTGATCCATTTGAAGACCTTGTAAATGGATTTTACTTCGCTGTCAGTCCAACAGGGGTTCAGGCTGAAGCATTATTACCGAATGGAGGAGGATCACCGGATCTTTTCTGGGATAACCTCTGGTATTCAAAGGTGAAAACTTACTCAGATCGCTGGACAGTCGAGATGAAGATTCCGTATCGCACTCTGCGATTTAAGGCTGAAAAACCCGACTGGAGGTTCAACTTTGCCCGTACAGATTACAAAACAAATGAGATCACTGCCTGGGCGCCTGTTCCAAGGAACTTTGATATCAGTTCCCTGGCTTTTGGTCGATCATTAAGGTTTGAAGAAGCACCTCTCAAGCAGCGTTATAATATATCCTTGATACCGAGTTTGATCGCAAATCACAGTGAGGATTACCTCGCAAATGAAAATAAAACCGGCCTGGAGGCCAGTATGGATGCCAAGGTTGTGGTGTCTAGTTCGTTAAACCTGGACCTTACAGTGAACCCTGATTTCTCACAGGTTGAAGTAGATAGACAGGTAACGAACCTTACCCGTTTTTCCGTTTTCTTTCCTGAGCGACGAACTTTCTTTTTGGAGAATTCTGACCTTTTTGAGCGCTTTGGTTTTCGACAGATACGCCCATTTTTCTCCAGACGGATCGGTTTGTATGAGCGTCAGCCTGTACCGATCATAGCAGGTGCCAGGTTAAGTGGAAAGTTGAGTCAGGATTGGCGCATCGGTGCAATGAGCATGCAAACGGAGGGTGATTCTGAACGTGGCTTAAGGGCCAATAACTACAGTGTGGCCGCGGTGCAGGGACAGATCTTTGGTCGGTCGAATATTGCAGCAATTTTGGTCAATAGGCAAGGCTTTTTGCGGGATAGTCCGATCTGGTCGGATTATAATCGCGTAGCGGGATTGGATTACGATATCTATTCCAAGGATAATCATTGGCGTGGAAAGGTCTTTTATCACCGTTCTTTCTCCCCGAACGTCACAGAGAAGTGCGACGCCAATGCCTCCTGGATCATGTACCGAACCAGAAAGTGGTTTGTCATGTGGAACCATGAATATGTAGGAGAGAACTACAGAGCTGAAACCGGATTTGTGAGAAGAAATACGCTGTATGACCCCGAGCGAGACACAACAGTTGGTTATACCTATTGGCGCTTAGAACCCAAGATAGGCTATACCATGTATCCTGAGAATGGCATTGTGAACCGTCATGGTCCAAGTGTTTATCTAGATCATTACATGGATTCTACTTTTTTCACAACCGATTATTTGATCCGAAGTGCATATGAGATCTGGTTTCAGAATACAAGCTATTTAAGGTTGAGCCATGAAGAGAAATTCACATTTCTGCAATTTGACGCAGACATCACATTCATTGGTAAAGAGGAGTTAGCATCAGGAGGTTATAATTATCGGGATTTCGGTATCTCCTGGAACTCTGACCGACGCAGATTGTGGAACCTGGGTCTTGAGATGGATGCTGGTCAATATTATCTTGGTACACGGTTTCGCACTGGAGTCAACTTTTCGTATCGTGCTCAACCCTGGGGTATCTTCTCTGTGAGTTATAATCGAAACGAACTGCGCAATGCCAACGGCTTTCAAAGTGCTTTTCTTGACCTCTTTGGTGCTCGGGTAGACCTTACCTTCACAGAGAAACTGTTCTTCGCCTCTTTTGTCCAGTACAATACTCAGGGAGACATTTTAACTTCCAATACGAGATTCCAGTGGAGGTTTAAGCCGATGAGTGATCTGTTCATCGTGTATACTGATAACTATGATGCCTTGCTTCAAGCTCAGAACCGAGCCTTCATATTGAAGCTGATCTACTGGTTCAACGTTTAGTTCATAAAGAACCAGTTAAAGCCGAGTTTGAGGCTGAGCGGATTGATCGGGTAGCCTTCGGCTAATAGATAATTTGTTCCACTCACGGCCTGATAGATATTTGTTCCTTTTATAAAAAAGCGGGCAGTCTTAACCTGAGCTGCAAAATAGATGTCGATCAAAGGATAGGCGCCCGTAGTAAACCCACCCTGTTGATAGAACTGTCGCATAAGCGGGAAGAATGAATATGGCTGAAAGCGAGATGTATAGTAAATGTCTGTTCCGATCCTTGCCAGCATATTCTTCTTGAACAGTGTGTGTTCGTAGTATAATGAAGTGAAGATGATGTAGTCGGGTATTCCAAGTACATCAGAGGCATCACTCAATTGATAAACACCACGCAGATTGAGGTAAAAAGGCTTAAGTTCAAATGTCTTCGACAGCTCTGCCTGAAGCAGGGAAATTTCTGGTGCCCACACTTCTGGCCTTAGGGAAGAATTTAGAAATGCGTAATCATTGATCAGGCTGTAGGAGATCTTCAGGTAATCTCCAGTTTCAGATGTAAAGCCCCCGAAAATTTGAAGGTGTTCTGTTTTTGGAAGGTCAATATCCCACTGATATTGGGCCTGCTGATAATTTGATAGAAAATACTGAGGTTCATAAGTGTCCAGGTCTAGTCCAGCGTTGAAGAGCCACTTTTCATTCAGTTTGACCCTGGCATTCGCCTGAACTCGAAGATCGTTCTGCGTGTAGCCAGTGAGTCCGTAATCAACTTTAAAATTAAGTAGGAGAGGGGAGAAGTTCAGTTGCAGTTCTGGGATGATGTGGTTGTTCAGGTATTCATTCTGCACACTTCCATCCGGGCCCTGTATCAGTCCAAAATACTGATTGAGCATGCCCAATCTTAAGAAGTAGCGATCCTTTTTTGCTCGTTTTTCCCAGGCGAAGTTGTGGTCGATCACGATCAGGTCTTGTTTGTCGGTCACATTTGGGTCATAAACTCCTGGGTAAACACCCTGGTTTGCCACACTATCCTGAAACTCATAGAATCCCCTCCTAAATCTGATATCCTGAACCAGGCTTTGTGTACTTATGACCGTTTTATTGATGACCGTATCCTGGATGCTGTCATTTCTTTGTTTGAATACGGTATCTACCTGCATGGGTCCGAGCCTGAACCTTTGCTGAAAAGCAAAGTCCTGGGTACGCGATTTACTTTCGGCGTTTGACAACAGGGGGTCAACACCGGCCAATTCATCGATAGCGCTGTAGCCTCCGCTTTCCTGGCTCAGGTTATTATTGTATGATGCACTTGCTTTAAATGCGTATCGACCTGATTTGGAGCTGTAGTTGGTATTTATGTTCACTCCATTAAAGGTGAGTATTTGTCGTTCGAACCATCCTTGATTACTGATACGTCTGTATTTCGCTGACACGTTGAGCTGTTCGCTCAGATTTTGGCTGTGGGTAAGGTTAAAGAACTCTTCTCGCCTGGTTGACCAAACGTAAAATGCCTGGGTCAGGGGTTTGCTGAGTTGATAGTTAGGAGTGGATCTTGAGTTTAGGCGGTATGCGTCAAGTTGGTCGTAATTGAGTGAGAGTCCGCTTGTATTTTGATTTCGAAAATTGAGTTGTTGGGTTGGAGTTCCGAGATAGCCCAAGAATGAATTCAGGTTATAAAAAGAAGGGTAGTGGTAGTGAAAGTTGTTGAGGCTTGTATCGGGGGATTGCCAGGCTGTGGAGTCCTGAGGATTTTGTTCCCAATCTTGTTTTTTTTGGAGGAGAACAAGGTCTACTCTCGAGGTATCTTTTCGCTGCGCAGATACCAGAGTGTTGATGCCAAGACAGACACACAAAAGTAGTGTGGACTTATTCATATACAAGGGTAAAATAAAAAACCCTGCCAAAATTAATTGACAGGGTTTTAAAAATCGGCGACGACTTACTCTCCCGCCTGTTACAGCAGTACCATCAGCGCTATTGGGCTTAACTTCTCTGTTCGGAATGGGAAGAGGTGATCCCCAATGCCACAGTCACCGTAAAGTCTTCATTTCGAAGAACGAAAAATAATATTTTGACATATGTACTAACAAACAAGCCAACAATTTCAGCTTGGGATTTATTGCTTGGACGAAAGCTACGGGTAATTAGTATTGCTCAGCTTTGACATTACTGCCTTTACACTTGCAACCTATCGACGTCCTAGTCTCGAACGACCCTTAAAAGAAATCTCATCTTGAGGTCAGTTTCGCACTTAGATG
>CBFHWY010000028.1:0-32554 GCA_965659675.1 Salibacteraceae bacterium
TGAATTCGGTCTGGCTTACTTGAATGCTCCCGTCAACAAAGAGAAAAGTATTCCTTATTTCGAAAGTGCCTTAAGGTTATCTAAACTCGATACACTGCCTGAAATCTACTATTACCTTGGACGAGCCTACCAGTTGAATCACGAGTTTGAAAAAGCTATTGAGACCTACAGAATATTCGAAAATAACATAACAACTAAAGGAAAAGCTGCTGAAAAACTCAGATATGAGATAGATAATTATATCATGATGTGTCAGCACGGTATCTATCACATGAGATTGAGCGAGAAGAACCCGCTCGAAAATGCCGAAAAACCCATCAACGACCTCAAAAAATATTACATATCAAAGGATGAGTATATCCTTGTGGAGAACCTTGGAAGCAAGGTGAACTCGCCGTTTTCGGATTATGCTCCGGTTTTTATGAACGATGAAAACACCCTGGTTTTCACCTCAAGAAGAGGTGATGTGGGAGGAGTTGGAGAGATCTACATCGACGGTAAATTCTTTGAAGACATCTTTGTGAGTAACATCAAGGAAGGTGATTGGAGTGAACCTGTAAAGATCGATTACAGTAACCTCTTCGATAAAGAATTCGTCAATGACGGCAACAAGCATAACTCCAGCGTTTCGGTCAACATGCAGGAAACGAAGTTTTATTCCTACACCAATAACAAGATCCTGGTTTCCGAAAAATTCAATGATGTTTGGATGAAACCGACCTACCTAGAAGAAAAAACGATCAACGTGAAGAAAGCCAGACAAACATCGGCCTTCTTGCACCCGAATGGCAGCACACTTTATGTTGTTTCTGACAAAAAGGGCGGTTATGGTGGTACAGATATTTACTATTCCAAGCTTCAGGGAGACGGCAGCTGGGGAGAGTTGGTCAATTTGGGCCCTGTTGTAAATACGGAAGAAGATGAAGATTCTCCTTATGTTGTTCCCGATGGAAATACACTATACTTTTCTTCTAAAGGCCACTCGAGTATCGGTGGGTTTGACATCTTTAGATCTAAACTAAAGGAAGGTGAATGGAGTACCCCCATCAGTCTGGGAATCC
This sequence comes from Salibacteraceae bacterium, assembly GCA_965659675.1. Taxonomy (GTDB): domain Bacteria; phylum Bacteroidota; class Bacteroidia; order Flavobacteriales_G; family Salibacteraceae; genus CBFHWY01. Next base: position 1,062 of record CBFHWY010000028.1, read on the forward strand.
CTATTAATACTCCGGCCAATGAGACACACTACATGGTCTCATCAGTAGATAATCGTTGGGCATACTATTCTTCCAGCCGTTCTGACGGATATGGAGATATGGATATTTATAAGATATCCAGAAGAGCTGATGAGCTTGAGAGAATTGAAGACTCTATCCCCGACCTGGATCTTGAAACATTGCTCCAAATTGATTCACTAGTTTCTGAGATCGAAAGAATTCAGGGGAAAGAAGCTGCTAACCTTGCCTTGACCAAGTTAAAGAAACAAGAGATCTCTATTTCTCAGGCAGCTGCGCAATTCATTGGCGACGATATTGCACTCGTATTGCCTGATGACGAGAAAGAAGCTGAGCCTGGTACTGGAAAGGAATATGATATGGACGATATTGATCTTCCAGATATCTCTATTGGCCTGCCTGAAGAAGATCCGATGGACATCCCTGATATTCCAATTCCAATTCCTGATTCAACTCAGCCAGAACCTATAGAGGAGCTTCCTATAGAAGATCCTAAAGAAGAATTACCAATAGAAGAGCCTAAGGAAGAACTCCCTATGGAAGAACCCAAAGAGGAACTGCCAATAGAAGAACCCAAAGAGGAACTGCCAATAGAAGAACCTAAGGAAGAGCTTCCAGTAGAAGAACCTAAGGAGGAACTTCCAGTAGATCCTATTGAACCGCCTAGCGAAGAAATAGCAGAGGCTGTTAAAGATCTGTTTAGAGATATCCTATTTGATTTTAACGCCAATCAGCTTAATGATGAAAATAGAGAACAACTTCGTCAACTTAGAGACTGGCTGAAAGAAAATCCAAATCAACTACTGGTCCTGGAAGGGCACGCAGATTATAGAGGCACCAATGATGTGAACATGATCGTCTCCAAGCAACGTGTGTTAATGGTCTTTGATTATCTGGTTAAACAAGGTGCTGATCCTCTTCGTGTTAGCTACGCATATAAAGGAGAAAAAGAACCAAAGCTTCCAAACACAAGTGCAGAGAACAGACAAAAGAACAGAAGAGTTGAACTTGATGTAGAATCAACTTTGTTCTTTACCTACATCAATTTTGGATTTGACTCTTACGCTGTTACATCAAAAGGAAAAGAAAAAATGGCTGATATAGTTGACTATATGAAGGTCAACCCGGATTCTAAGGTACACTTGAGTGGTTTCACGGATAAAATAGGAAACCCAGCTTACAATAAAATATTAGCAGACAAACGTGTAAAATCTGCTTATAACTATCTAGTCGAAAATGGTGTTTCAGCTGATCGAATCAGCTCTGATTCATATGGAGAATCTAAACCGACCGTTCCTGACAATTACCCTAATTCAAATGCTTTGAACAGAAGGGTTGAATTCAGAATCAAGTAATCGGTGAATCGCATTTTTCTACGATGAATGAAGAAGTAATAATTGCAATTGGGGCCAGTGGGCAGTATTATTGCCCAACGGAACAGTCAGGAGAAAAGAGGAATCGATGAGTTTGGAGAAAATTGTAGTTACCACTTTATTTTTCAGCGTTTTAGCCTTTTCAATAAGTGCTCAGGTAACCCGTAAGCAAGCATTCGATTACCTCGATAAAGGAGATATTAAAGAAGCGCAGGATGCCTATCTTGAACTTCTGGAATCCGAAGGTAATGATCCTCTGCTCTGTTTTGAGACAGGAATAGCCTTTTACAAGGGAAATGCTGATGACCAAAAAAAGGCAATCAAGTATTTTGAACTTGCAAAGCAATATTCAGAAGAGAACGACACGATCAATGAGTTAAATTACTACCTGGGGAGGGCTTATCAATTTGACCATCGATGCGAAGAAGCAATGTCTGCCTACGAGCGATTCAAGCCTTTTATACGAAGTACCGAAGCAGGAAAAGAATTAAAACTCGAGGTTGAAGAGTACATTAGAATGTGCTCGCACTGCATCTACCATAAAAACCTTAATGAGGTTGATCCTTTAGCTAAATACGAGAAAAGAAAAGATCAACAGAAATTCTTTATCAGCGACGACAAGTATATCCTTCTTGAAAATCTAGGGGAAGCGATCAATACAGAACATGCTGATTATGCCTCCATTTTCTTTGATAATGAAGAGCGCATTCTTTTCACCTCGAGAAGAAAAGAATACGAGAGCGACCAACAGGATGTTGATGGACAATTCTATGAAGACATCTACATCAGTACACTTGTTAAAAACCGCTGGACACCTGCCGTGGAAGTGGATCAATCCAATCTTTTCTCATCTGAATTCGTTGGATCTGACTTACATGATGCTACGGTAAGTATGGCCCCAAATGAAGATCACATGTATCTCTACAAGGACCATAAGATCTATAAATCTGACCGCGTAAATGGAATATGGGGTAAAGGTAAATTGATGGGTGAAGCTGTTAATGAGCCCAATACCAGGGTTTCAAGTGCTTACTTGAGTGATGATGAGAATATGCTCATTATAGCTTCAGACAAAAAAGGTGGTTATGGTGAGCACGATCTTTACTATCTGATCAAACAGTCTGATGGCAGCTGGGGTGAAGCTCAAAACTTTGGAGCCGTGATCAATACGGAACAAGATGAGGAGTCTCCTTACCTTAGTAAAGATGGTAGCAGACTCTATTTCTCCTCGAGAGGACATTCCAGTATAGGAGGATATGATGTATTCTACTCAGATAAAAATGAAGATGGTACCTGGACAACCCCAGTAAACCTTGGGATACCAACAAATACCCCTAATGACGAACTGCACTACATTATTTCTGAGGTAGATCCGAATTATGCTTACTATTCAAGTAATAGAACCGGTGGATACGGAGATTATGATATCTACAGAATTCCTGAAAATCTCGCTTCTGATGATTCACTCTTCAACCTCGCAATGGCAGATATCATCTATATCGACTCGATCCTCACCGAGGTAGAACTTAGAAGAGGTAAAGAATATACTGATAAAGTCGAAAGATACCTGCAGGATGAAAAGATCACGCTAGAAGAGATCATCGAAGAGAACCTGACTGGTGCCTATGATATTCTTGATGATAAAACAAGACGTTCAATGGACAGCACATACTTCGCTAAGCTAGAGGCAGAAGAGCTAGAAAAAGGTCGTCTGGATTCTTTGGAGCAAGCGCAGGTCAGTATTGCTGAATCAATGAAAGGAAAAGATGGCTCGGGTGATGGCGGAGGCTCCGACGATGGTGGTTTTGATGGCATCCCTGAAGGACAAATGGATCTATTTGCCAATATCGAGTTTGGGTTTAACCAGGCTACTGTACCAGGAAAACACCGAAATCAACTTGACAAATTGGTTGAGTACATGAAAGACAATCAAAACTTTATCATGCACCTCAGCGGTCACACGGATGATATTGGATCAAATCAGATCAATGTAGAATTCTCTAAACGCCGAGCTATGGTGATCTACAAGTATCTCATAGAGAAAGGCATCGATCCAAAACGAATCAAGTACGAATTCTACGGTGAGACTAAACCATTGGTACCGAATAACTCTGCGGTCAATAGAGCTAAAAACAGAAGGGTTGAACTTGAAGTTGAGAAGTTTGCCTTCTACAGACACATCAACTATGGTATTGCATCGGATTACTTAAATGATGAGGCTATGAAAACACTAGACGCTGCCATCGCATACTACAAGTCTAATCCTGATAAGCGCATTGAACTTAACGGTTATACAGATATCACTGGTGCTGTGGCATACAACAAAGCGCTTTCAAAACGACGTTCAGAAGGAGCTAAGAAATATATGGTGGGCAGAGGTGTTCCAGCAGATAAGATCAGCTATAACTTCTTTGGAACTGAAGATCCAGTAAGTCCAAACAATTCAGAAGAAACACGGCAATACAATCGACGTGTTGAGATTCTGATCAAATAAGAAATTCCAAGCTTATTAATGATAAAACTCTCTCAAGTCTTGGGGGAGTTTTTATTTTAGACCTATGAATATTAAACTCAAAAGACCTATTGCCTTTATTGACCTTGAAACAACCGGGGTGAATGTTGGTAAAGACCGAATCGTAGAGATCTCTATCCTAAAGGTGAATCCAGATGGCAGTAAAAATGTAAAGACAGAAAGAGTGAATCCTGAGATGCCCATTCCTCCTGAATCTACAGCTATACATGGAATAAGCGATCAGGACGTTGAGGACTCCCCTACTTTCAAAGAACTGGCCAACAAACTCGCTATATTTCTGCACGATTGTGACCTTGGTGGCTATAATTCGAACAAGTTTGATATTCCCCTTCTCGCTGAAGAATTTTTAAGCGTTGGTGTCGATTTCAGCATGAAAGATCGAAAGGCTATTGATGTGCAGAACATCTTTCATAAAATGGAACAACGTACGCTTAAGGCTGCCTATAAGTTTTACTGCAATAAAGAGCTGGTTGATGCACATTCCGCTGAGGCTGATATCAGTGCAACCTATGAGATCCTTGAAGCTCAGCTTGAAAAATATGATGATCTAAGCACTGAAGTAGGTGAGCTGGCAGAATTCAGTCAGTTCCATCGAAGTGCCGACCTGATGGGACGCCTGGTATACAACGAAAAAGACGAAGTGGTATTCAACTTTGGTAAGTACAAGGGAAAATCTGTAGAACAGGTATTTAAGGATGAGCCTTCTTATTATTTCTGGATGATGAAAGGAGATTTCCCGCTCAGTACAAAAGCCTGCATCAAAGAGATCTATCAAAAACAGAAAAACTAATGAAGATCATCTGTATTGGTCGGAACTATGTTGATCATGTTAAGGAACTTAAGAATGATCTACCAACAGAGCCAGTAATTTTCCTCAAACCAGATTCTGCACTCATTCAGAAGAACAAACCCTTCTTCTACCCTGAGTTTTCTAAAGACATTCATCATGAGCTTGAGCTGGTGATTCGTATAAATAGACTTGGAAAACACATTGAAGAAAAGTTCGCACATAAGTACTTCGATCAGGTTGCTTTAGGCATCGACTTCACTGCTCGCGATATTCAGGCGGAATGCAAGAAAAAAGGGCTTCCCTGGGAAAAAGCCAAAGCCTTTGACGGTTCTGCTCCGATCAGCAAATTTGTGAATCTCGACCAATTTGAAAGTCTGGTCCATCTTGAGTATAGCCTAGAAATCAATGGAGAATTAAGACAAAAAGGAAGCCCTTCACTCATGATCTTCCATATACATAAGCTGATTTCCTATGTATCGCGATTTATGACCTTAAAGATCGGTGATCTGATATTCACTGGAACACCAGCTGGTGTTGGGCCTGTCAATATTGGTGATGAGCTTGTTGGACGGCTCAATAGGGAAAAACTATTGAACTTCAAAATAAAATAGGTACAATATTTGCCTAAATTCGGGATATGCGTCTGAATCGCCTGATATTGATCTGCTTGTTATTCTTGCCTGGCCTGGCTCATACGCAGGATAGTCTGAACGTGATCGATGATAACGGACTGAAACAAGGAAAGTGGAAAGTTCGTCACCCCAATGGAATGATCCGCTATGTTGGAAGCTTTAAGGATAGTAAACCTGTTGGCGAATTCAAGTACTTTGCTGCAGACGGAAGTCATACTAAAACACTAGAATTTAAGAGCGACACCTCCTACGCCAGGTTCTTTCATACGAACGGTAAGATCATGGCAGAAGGTAAGTACTTCGATCAGCAAAAGACCGGTAAATGGAAATTCTTTGACGAGGAAGGTGATATCAGTTTGCAGGAGGTCTATGTAAATGGAAAAAGAAATGGACCATCAAGAGTTTACTACAAAAACGGCGAAATAACGCGCGATTGCTCCTATAAAGACGATATACTTCACGGAATGTGCACAGACTATTTCAAAAATGGTCAAAAGAAATTTGAAGGAAACTATGTTGATGGGAACCTGGATGGAAAGGTCGCTCACTACAATATTAATGGTACCACCTGGCAAAAAGGCCTTTATAAAGCATCTGTGAAGGATGGAAAGTGGCTGATGTTCGACGAAAACGGCCAATTATTGAGCATCGAACACTACAAGCTCGGCGATCTTATCAAAACTACCAAGCCAGAAGAAAAGCAAGATGATACACAGAACACTGATTAGCATATGTCTCGTGATCTTTCTCTTCTCATGTGAGGAAGATCCGGCTTTTGAAGAATCTGTTTTCGGGTATGATTTCTTTCCCATTGAAGAAGGCGCCTATCTGATCTATGAGGTGGATTCGATCGTATACAACGGCTTTACGAGGGATACCGACACTTACCACTACTTCCTAAAAGAGGAGATCGGGAGTCCGCTTAATCAGACCGATACTGAACTTCATTTTGAGTTATTGCGTTACACTAAAGCAAAGGAGTCTGACGAATGGTCCCTACAAGAACGTTTTTCAATTGCCAGAGATCGATACGAGGGGCGTAGGACGGAAAGAAATAAGAAATACACTCAGCTGATATTTCCGGTAGTCGAAGGACAGCAATGGAATGGGAATCAATATAATGAGCTTGGAGAAAGGAACTATGAGATCAGTGCTATCAAAGAGGTCAATGAATATAATGGCCTTGAAATTCAGAAATTCTAGAAGTATCCCAGGATTCTAATATCAGTTTGATCGAAAGAGATGTTGCTCATGATAAATACGCAAAAGGAATTGGACGCATTTATCGATTCAGGGAGTATATCTTTACGCGAACAGATGGTATTAACCTTGAAAATGACGTCGACAGCGGTCTTACCTACACGATGGATCTGGTGGATTTCTACCGTCCTTCTTAGTTTTTTTCTAAGCCCTGATCTTAAAGCTCAGATCTATCTTGCCAGCTTCAGTGATAAGGAGGCCAACCCCTACTCTATTCATGCGCCTGAACAGTTCCTGTCAGATCGTTCTGTTATACGCAGATTCAAACAAAATATCCCGATTGAAGAAAGTGATCTTCCGGTGAATCCTACCTACCTGCAAGAACTCTCAGAAGTTACTTCTGTATCACTCATCTACTCAACCAAATGGTTGAATGCCGCTGTCATCAGAATAGATGATTCTACGAAGATTACGGATATTATGGCCCTTGACTTCGTGGTGGATCTATCTCCATTAAAAAACTACTATAAGAAAAGAGAATTCGAGTTTTCAAAAGAAGAAGAGATCTTCGATTTTAATGGAGAATACCAGGCTGACCCTTACTACGGCTTTGCTGATGATCAAAATCGCATGCTCAAGGTAGACCGATTACATGAAAAAGGGCTCAAGGGTGAAGGAATGATCATCGCAGTCCTCGATGGAGGTTTTAACGACTTCTACCAGCTTTCTCATTTCGATTCGATGCGTCTGGAAGGCAGGTTGCTTGCCCAAAGGGATTACGTAGATCTCGATCATAGTTCAGTTGAAGGAAGCTGGCATGGCATGCACGTGATCAGTTGTATGGCAGCAGAAAAAAGTGGTTTGATGACCGGTACTGCACCCAAAGCCTCCTACATTTTACTCAGAACCGAGGATGTTAACTCTGAAACTCCACTGGAAGAGATCAATTGGGTAAAAGCTGCAGAGTTTGCTGATAGTTTAGGGGCTGATATCCTGAATACTTCTCTCGGATACACCAATTATTACCTGGCGGATGGATCAAAAGATAGCTTGCTGAGCTATGTACCGTCTGACCTTGATGGAAATACGAGCTATATCACAAAGGGATCTGACCTTGCAGCGAGAAAAGGAATGCTTGTGATCAATTCTGCTGGGAACTCAGGAAACTCTTCGTGGAAGTACCTTGGAATGCCGGCGGATGGAGACAGTGTTTTGGCCATTGGCGCTCTTGATTCAGCTCAAAATAGAATTGCCTTTTCTTCATTTGGACGAAGTGACGATCCCAGAGTGAAGCCGAATGTCATGGCTAAAGGTTTTCAGTGTGTGCTTGCACACAAGAGCAGCGATGGACGTAATACCGTGAGAATTGGCTCAGGAACATCCTTCTCCTCGCCTATCCTGGCAGGAGCTGCTGCATGTCTATGGCAAGCGCGACCAGAAATGTCGAACATGGAAATATTTGACCTCATTCAGCAAAGTGCTGATCGATTTTCTAATCCTGACACCGCCTATGGATATGGACTGCCCGACTTTGACCAGGCACTAGAATTGGCCATCGATGAGCCGATAGATTATGTGCCCTCGCGCCTCTACCCTAACCCATTTCAGGATTACTTTATTTACCAGTTTAAAGCTGATCGTATCAAGAACCTGAAGATTGAGATCTTTGACCTAAACGGCAAGCTGCTATTTTCTGAGATCATCAATACCTTAAAAGGCCATAACGATCTCATTATCAAGCCACGTATCATGCGCGAAGGGCTTTACCTTCTCAAGGCACGATCTGATTCTTGTATCGACCAGCGATTGATTTTAAAGGAAATCCGCTAATAGCCAGCCACTAAGATTAGTTTTGCAGCGTGGGAAGGAAAAAATTCATTGAGAAAGAAGTGGAACACTTTAGAGCAGATGACCTAAGTGTTGATGGAAGAGCCGTTGGAAGAGATGGAGAATGGGTGATTTTCGTGAAGGGAATGGTTCCCGGAGATGAAGCAACTGTTTTGATCAATAGAAAAAGGCGACGCTTCTATGAGGCTGAAATAAAGCATCTTGAAAAAGAGTCTCCTTCGAGGGTAGAAGCCCGGTGCAAACACTTTAAAGATTGCGGGGGTTGCAAGTGGCAACATTTGGACTATGAAGCACAATTGAGCTTTAAGCAGAACCAGGTTGATAAGGCCTTCGAAAAGATCGCACACCTTAAGGCAGAGCAGCAATTACCCATACTGGGAGCAGAGGATATTTATTACTATCGAAACAAGGTTGAGTTTTCATTCTCCAACAAACGGTGGATGACCCCAGAGGAGATCCAAAGTGATGTTGAGCTTAATGACAGAAACGCCCTGGGTTACCACGTTCCGCGTCTTTTTGATAAAGTACTGAATATTGAAGAGTGTCACCTTATTGACTCAAAAGCAGATAAGATAAGAAATAGTCTCAGAGCATTTGCTAAAAAAGAGTCTCTCAGCTTTTATGACATCCGTGAGAATAAGGGATTATTAAGGAACATTTTCATCAGGAACACGAGCACGGGTGAATGGATGATAAATATGGTCTTCGGTGATGATAATGAAAAGGAAATTGATCAGACCATGGAATTCCTTAAATCAACTTTTCCGGATATAAGCAGTCTGAACTACACGATCAATCTCAAAAAGAACAACAGTATAGGTGATTTGGAAACCTTTTGCTACAGCGGAAAGGATCATATCACAGAGCAAATGGGTGAGCTGAAATTCAAGATCAGACCAAAATCTTTCTATCAGACCAACAGTAAGCAGGCAGAACGACTTTATAAAGTTGCCTTTGACTTTGCGAGTCTCAATGAAGGTGACTTGCTATATGATCTGTACACCGGTACAGGCACAATTGCCCTTTACTGCGCTCATGCGGTAAAAAAAGTCGTTGGGGTTGAGTATGTTGATCAGGCAATAGCTGATGCAAAAGAGAACGCTGTGAATAACGACATAGCGAATGCCTCGTTCTTCCACGGCGATATGCAGAAAGTGCTGAATAACAACTTTCTGGAAGCTCAAGGAAAGCCAGATGTTATTATCACAGACCCTCCTAGAGCAGGTATGCATCCCGATGTGATCAGCACCATTTTGAGCGCTGAAGCTGACCGAATTGTTTATGTAAGTTGTAATCCTGCGACACAAGCCAGAGACGTTGAGGTCCTAAGTGAGAAATACGATCTGATAAAATCTCAGGCAGTAGATATGTTCCCACATACAAGTCATATTGAAAATGTTGTTTTACTAAAGAGAAAAAATTGAAACTCGGAGAATCATATTGGAATGAGCGTTGGGAACAAGGCCTAACAGGCTGGGATATTGGCTTTGCTTCTACCCCATTAAAGAACTATTTCGATCAACTGGAAAATAAAGAATTGAAGATCCTGATTCCTGGATGTGGAAACGCCTATGAAGCCGAATATCTCCGTGAAAAAGGTTTTGGTCAGGTTCATCTGCTGGACATAGCTCCTTTAGCTTTAAAGTCCTTTCATGAACGCTTTCCAGGTTTTCCAGAAGATCACCTTATCAATGAGGACTTTTTCAGGCATGAAGAGCAATATGACCTCATTGTGGAGCAGACCTTCTTTTGTGCTTTAGATCCAAAACTTAGAGAAAACTACGCGATCAAAATGAAAAGCCTGCTAAAACGGGGCGGCAAATTGGTCGGCCTACTTTTTAATGATGTCTTAAATGAGGATCATCCCCCTTTTGGAGGCAACAGCGATGAATACAGAGCACTTTTCAGTGATCACTTTGAGATCCAATGTCTTGAAAAGTGTTACAACTCCATTGAACCGCGTGCTGAAAGAGAAGTTTTTATAATCTTTGAAAAAAGTGACCATGCCAGATAAGGAAAGCGTACAAATCCTAAATGCCGACGACATTCAACGAAAGTTGAAACGAATGGCCTATGAGCTGCATGAGGCTTGCTTTAACGAAAAGGAGATCTATTTGGTTGGAATCAGGGAGAGGGGATGTATGCTGGTAGATCATCTGCTACCCTACCTACAGGAGATCTCAAAGATCAAAATTCATGTACTTGAGATCGAGTTGAACAAAACAGATCCCAGTAAATACTCCTTTGGTAATGACTTCGAGTCAAAAGAATTGCGAAATAAAACGGTAATATTGGTTGATGATGTGCTGAATACGGGAAGAACATTGATGTATGCAGCTTCAGCCCTTGTGCTTCAAAAATGCAAACAACTGATCTCCGTGGTTCTGGTAAATAGAAGGCATCGGATGTTCCCAGTGAGGGCGGATATCGTGGGGCTCACCTTATCTACTACACTCAAAGAGCATATTGAAGTCAAGCTTAAACAGAAAAACCCCGCTGTTTATCTCCAATAAGCTTCGAGCCTATTCACCATTTCGACTAAGTTGGACTTTGCGTTAACTGCATCAAAACTCAGATCTGCTCGCGAATAATATATTTCCCTTTCAGAGAGCTTTTTATCTATAAATGTAACGAGCTCTTCAGTATCTAAACCTTCGACTAACGGCCGTTTATGCCTGGATTGCTGCAAACGATCGGTCAGCAGTTGAACATCTGCACGGAGGTATATAGAAATGGAGCTCTCTTTGATCACTTCCATATTATTGTGGAAGCAGGGTGTGCCTCCCCCACAAGAAAGCAACATTTCCTCCTCCTTGTTCAAGAGTTGCTTTAGTACTTCGGCTTCTATTTTTCTGAACTCGGTTTCTCCTTGCTCGCGAAAAATATCCCCTATTGATTGCCCCGTTACTTTCTCTATTTCCCGGTCAAGGTCATAGCTTTTGATCTTAAGCATTCGAGCAAGTCCCTTTGCTACGGTACTTTTGCCGCTTCCCATAAAGCCAATCAGACAAAGTTTTTTTCTCTTCAAATGCTGAGATTCTGTGACTTTCAAAGATAGTCTGAATTATTCCCGCACTCCAGTACTTCTGTTTCCCAAATGCTTCTATATTTGCAGACTCATTTTTGAGGGGATCTGATAGCTCAGTTGGTAGAGCATCTCCCTTTTAAGGAGAGGGTCCTGGGTTCGAGCCCCAGTCAGATCACAGATGATATAGAAGCCCCGTATGCGGGGCTTTTTTTATGGAGTAAAACGACATAAAAAACTGGGGCGAGAAGTTCATGCCGAGCCCTCGTTATGAGAGCCTGCCGAAGTATGTCGGGTATGTCGAGGTAAGCCCCAGCTTATCCGCCCAACGGCGGATCAGATCACAGATGATATAGAAGCCCCGAGTACGGGGCTTTTTTTATGGAGTAAAACGAATGCTCATTTGGCTGTCGCCTCGCTGAGGTAATCAATGATATCAGCACCATAAGCTTTTAGTTCCCCATTTTTAAACAAGGCCGGGTAGGCCGCTATATAAACAGGGGGCTCTCCTTCACCTTCGTCAACGTTGCGAATGTCTAGCCCTTCTAAATCCTTGATACTCGAAGACACATAGGCACAATCGTGGCAGTTATTCGCTATGTAAATGATGTAGTTCTCCTTCGAGTTCATTGATGTCGTGAATTAGAATGCTCTTTCGATCAAAATTGATCAACTCTCTTTCCTTTAACTCATTGAGGATGATGGTAACAGTTTGTCTGGAGGTGGCGGTAAGATTCGCAATGTCCTGATGCGTCAGTTGATGTTTAAGCTCATAGCCGTATCCAACTTTTCGACCCTTTTCTTTTGCTGCAGTTGTAATGAAATCAATGATACGTGCCCTTGCATCTTTAAAGACCAAATTCTCAAATCTGCGCTCCATTTTGGTCATTCGATCTCCAATATGCCTGGTAAGTTCAAAGCTCAGCGTCGGGTTCTCGCGCATCAATTTCAACATTTCATCCTTGTTGATGGCGCAGATACGCACCTCTGAATCCATGGCCTGAGCGAAGTCCCTCCGTTTCTCCTGACCAGTTATCGCCAATTCTCCAAAGATCTCTCCTGGTTCGAGGATTGCCTTGATCATCTCTTTCCCATCTGCGGAAAAGCTGCCAATTTTTACCCTTCCCCTTTTAAGCAAAAACACAACATTTGAAGGATCATTCGGGAAGTAGATATATTTCCCTTTTTCCATATCCTTCATGTTCGCAACACGATCGATCTGATCGAGCTCTTCTTCTCTGAGATCTCGAAAAAGATTGATCTTTTCCAAATGCCATAACTTAGATTCAGTTGCCGCCATCGATGAGTAAAATTAGGAATACTTATTTAGTATCGATGGAAACCTTTTAAGCGATTCCTGAATTCTGGTAAATTTGGCTTATGCATGGTGCAAATGATTATGATACTCCTTCTCCACCCTATGATGTGATCATATTCACGGCTAAGGTGAAATCGCTTAGTCAAGAGTACATAAATCGATCCAAGCAGCTATTTGAGCTGATCAAAAAAGAGGATGGCTTTTATGGCTCTGATTTGGCTTTGAGTGAAGACCTGGAACTTATTGTACACTATTACTGGAAAGACCTTAACCTCATCAGGATTTGGGAAGAGATCAACGCCTTCATGAATGAGAAATCGGGTGATGAGATGAAGTGGTTTGAACATTATAAAATGCGCATCGGAAGAGTTGAAAGAGAATTTGAAGTGATAAACAATATAGAGAAATGAGTACTGATAACGGAGGGGTAGAATACAGCATCAAAGAGGGAGTAGCACGCATTGAATTTTGGCATCCAAAAAGTAATTCACTTCCCGGTGCAGTGTTGGCAAAATTGGCGTCAACCATTGAGGATCTTGGAAGAAATGTAGATGCCAAAGTGATCATTCTGAGCAGTAAAGGTGAGCGTGCCTTTTGTGCTGGTGCTTCTTTTGATGAGTTGATTTCAATTGAAGATTTCGACACTGGAAAAGAGTTCTTCATGGGCTTTGCAAGAGTGATCAATGCGGCACGGAAGTGTCCAAAACTCATTATCGGCCGAGTACAGGGAAAAGCTGTCGGAGGAGGTGTCGGGATGGCATCAGCGAGCGACTACTGTTTCGCCACTAAATATGCATCCGTTAAGCTATCTGAACTCGCTATTGGTATTGGACCCTTTGTTGTTGGCCCTGCTGTCGAGCGGAAAGTAGGGCTATCGGCAATGAGTGAACTAGCCATTAATGCCACTGAATGGCGAGATGCCAATTGGGCAAAGGAAAAGGGACTTTACACAGATACCTTTGATGATGCCGCCCATATGGATGAAGCCATTTCTGAGCTAGCCAATAAACTTGTGAATAGCAACCCCGAGGCCATGGCACTGCTAAAGAAAGTCTTTTGGGAGGGTTGTGAGCATTTGGGTCAACTTTTGGAGGAACGAGCAGCCATGAGCGGAAAACTGGTCCTTTCAGATTTCACAAGAAACGCGATCAACGCCTTCAAATCAAGATAAACTAATTCTCATAGAGGATCAGCATTAGTTCTTCCAGAGCCTTTTTCATTTGATAGCCTGTCTTACCCTTGTCATTGATGATCATGGCAAATGAATATTGCTTTTCAGGACTTTCTATGTATCCTGCATATGACCTTACCCCTTTGAAGGAACCACTTTTGGCGAAGACCCTCCCTTCGGCTTCAGTTCCTTTTAGCATTGAAGCCAAGGACCCGGAACGTCCTGCCTGGGGTAATGAAGCCTTATACAACTGGTAAAAGTCTGCATCCTTCGCTTTATTCAACAAGGAGGTTAGCGTTTTCGCCGTTAGCTTATTGTCTCTTGACAGCCCACTTCCATCATATAAGATCAGGTTTGAGCTATCTAGCCCCGCCTTTGAAAGAAGTTCTTTGTATCTGTGTGGCAGAGCTCTATATGTGAACTCATTAAACTCCTTCTGGCAAACGTGCATGATGAACTGTTCAGCAAATAAATTGATGCTCTTCATATTTGTCCAGTAAGCCAGGTCTTTTAACTGCTCTCCTTCATCCGCCCAAAGCAATTTGAAATTTTGGACTTTCTTTTGGTCCGTGGTTCGAGGAAGTCCGGAAACCTGAATGCCTGACTTCTGGAAATGTTTACGCAGATCCTCAGCGAGCTGCAATTCGGGGTTTGGGAGGCTCGCTTTAACAACAAAGTCTTTTTTGTGCGGGGGAAGGCTGCCGGTCATTTTCCTGTGCATCTCATATGGTGCCCCATAGATGTAGCAGTTATCGTAATTGATATTCTCAACCCTAACTTCACCGCTCAGTTCGACCTTATATGGAATTGGATGAGTATACTTTAACTTCGCTTTAGTACCCACTTTAGCTGTTCGAAAGTGTAGCTCAAAAAGATTGTCGTTGTAGCTTAATGCGTGACTTCCAGCTCCGTAGTAGTTTCCGATATCATCTTCTGACCAGCTAGAAGGAATGATACTATCCATATCCCAGGTTCCATAACAAATGATGTCACCTTGTATTTTACCTATCCCTTTTCTTTCTAAGTTTTCAGCCCATTCTTCGATAAAGTCGTGGTTGAAATACCTCGAGCCCAGACTCATGTCTCCAAAGCCCATGACATGCAAATTCCCAATTAAAGTGCTGTCGATGATCTCTCCGTCATGCCCTACCCAGGTGGAGAAGCGCTTTTCCGGCGAAAAAGTATTAAGCACAAGGAAACTTGAGATCAGCTTTTGAGTAGACGCAGGAGTCATCATTTCTTCTGAGCGAAACTCAAAAATTGGATCAGCAGAAGAAAGTTCTGTGAATGAAACTGCGATCGACTCATCGCTCAGATCATGTCTTTCTTTCCACTCTGAGAACCTGCGTTCCAAATCCTGGGCAGAAGCCAGAGAAGTCCAGAGGAGAAGTAAACTAAGGACGATAATGTATGCTCTTGAGCTGAAGCTCATAATCTGTTTTCTTGGGATTCCACAAATACAGTTCCATTGTTTCTTGCTCATCAGCTGATCTGCTTATGAGACTTGGGGCGTAGGGTTTCACTTTGTAATACCTGGTCCTCTCACCACTATTCATCACCCAATAAAGCTCTTGATCTGCGGGCTCCAGCTCAGTATGTTTTAAGAGCATACGATCCGTACTCAATTCCATGTGAAATGAAAATTCTTCACTTCCGCGGAATACTAGACCCTCATTGATTTCTAAAACTTCATTGTTGGAGGACTTTAGGATCGCGCTCAGATCTTTTGACCTGAACTGTGCACTCTGAGCCATACCATAAAACTCAAGTCCACTTGAGTTTGAGCGCTTTCTTTGGTATAAACTGAGTTTTCCATTTCCGGCAAGGAAGCTAAACTCCTCCTTGATGGACGGCTTATATAGCAACACCTCTGTTGGGTAATACTGGTCTTGAAGGATCAAATGATCAGCATCATTTAAGAGAAGTTCATTCAGGCTAGAATCATTTGTGTTGACAGTCACGAAGCCTTTTCGATTTGCCAGGATCAAAGGTAAATTGCTAGTGTATGCATCTGGGATCAAAACTCTTGTATCCCTGCTGATATGATCATCAAGCCACTCAGCAGAACCTAAAAAATTCTTGTAAGTCACTTCATTTCGATTCCAAAAACCAGATTCTGATCTTTCCTGGATCAATATCAAACTCGAAATTGACCAAAACACCACAGCGGCAAGCCCAATACCACCGAGCAGCTTCTCTATTCTTGGACTATCCTTTCGAAACCTCGTGTAGTAGTTTAAAATCAGAATAAAGATCAAGGGAAAGAATGCATCGGCAAAATAGTAGTCGTGATGCTCAAACTGCCTCAACATGAGGATGAGATAAACAAAAGAAGAGATAAGGATAAATTGTTGCATGAACCGCAAGTCCTTTGATCTGGGCTCCACTCCCTTTCGTTGCCAAATATGAACCCCAAAAAGAAGCATGAACCAGGCGTATTGAATGCTTGAAAAGAAATCGAAACGCCATTTGCCGTAGATCAAAATCAGGCCATCAACAAATTCTTCAAAATTGGACGGAGGCATAATGGCACTTAAAAAAGCTGTTCCATACTCCACTTTGAGATACTCAGACCAGAGGTTCCAAAGCAGAAAAACTCCGGGTATCAGCATAAAATAGGCATCTGCACGTTGCAAACTTCGATACTTCTTCCAGTGCATATAGATCATTGCCATGAGAATTGCAGCAGTATGAAGGATATAAGGCTTTCGGATCAAGCAAGCCAGGGCTAAAAAGACAATAGAGAGCCAGAGTGATTTGGCCTGATCTTCTTTGAAATACCTCAGGAGAAAATAGATTCCGATCAGAAAAAGGCTCAGCGATGGAATGGATGGAATTGACCCAGACGCATAGTATGCTAACATAGGAGAGAAGATAAATGCACCCGAAGTGATCTCTCTCCCAATTTCATTGATCTCGAGCAAGCGTGACATTTTTCGAATACTCAAGAAACCCAGGAACATCAGCACCAAACTCAAAAATTGAAGAAAGAAAGGGCTCTTGATGCCAGAGATAAACATTGGAATGGCGGCGAGATATTCGATCAGGGGAAGGTCACCTGCAGTAATGCCCTCTTTCGTTGCCAAATTGTAGGTGCAGGGATGAAAAAGGTCCAGCCCATTATCCACATAACAGTAGCTGAGAGCTATTCGATCACTTTGCGTCCAGGCATGAGTATGAACCGGATAATCACCCAGGCGATCTGCGTGTAATAAAAATACAGCGAGAGTTAAAAACCCGAACCAAAAAGACCTGAATAATTTGGTCATGCTTCAAAATAAAGCTAATTCGTTGGTCTTTTTAACCTAAATCAAGGTCAACATAATCTTTGAGCGCCTTTTCCTGATCACTCAATTCTATCCAATAGATCTGATTTAAGCCTAATTTCTTCCAAACCTCAACAAAGAGTTCTCCAGTGTAGTGAAGGTCTACACGGAAGCCACGATAGCTTCTGCTAGCGATATAGAATTTCATGTCCTCCAGATATTCCCAGCGCTTTTGTAAGGAGGAATTTTGGAATTCCTCGCTAGTCATTATAGCACGAATTTGAAGAGCATAATGACGAGACAAACCAGGAAAACCAGCATAGAGATACGGTTCATACCGTGCATCATTTTGAGGTTGACATTCTTTGTATCGTTTTTCCTAAACATGGTGAGCGGATTGGCGTAGTAAGCCATCCTTGACCAAAAACCCTTGTTTGAACTCATATTTCAAATGTAACAAATTAAGCCGCAAGAGGTTTTGAATTAGCCTGAATCGTTTGGAATATGTTAGTTTTATGATTCAATATGGAAAAGGAACAATGGGTCTTCTTCTTTTTGATGTGTGCTTCCGTAGCTGCAGCTTTTCTTGCTTATACGGTGGCCTACCGAAAAGAAAAGCAAATGACATGGAAACACCCTCGCATTCTTGTTGAGGCCTTTTTATCGCTGTTGTTCTTAGTTATTGCGGGTATAATTAATATGCAATGAAATGAGTGAAAGAACCTATGTACGTTATCAAAATCAGATCGTACGAAATGGAATTGGCTTTGGAACTGCACTGGCCATAGCTATTTCATGGTCTGTCAATAAAAGCATTCTTTGGGCAATTATTCATGGGATCTTTTCATGGCTCTACGTCATATATTATGCCCTAAGCAGATAATATGGAGGAAAAGTTCACATTTGATCGGGTCGTCAGACTAAGCATAGGAGCACTCATCCTCTTCGGTTTGTTTTGGGTCCTCAAAGAATTGAGTGACGTTCTCCTTCCCTTTTTTGTAGCCCTCCTGATCGCATACCTGCTTAATCCTATAGTAAGTTGGATCCAAAAAGGCGTAAAAAAGCGAATTCTGGCTATCATCATTACCATGATCTTGTTGGCCGGGGTATTAACTGGACTTTGGTTTTTGGTTGTGCCTGCCTTGTCTGAGGAATTCCTTGTGTTGGAAAAATGGCTGGCTCAGGTTTCATCCAACATAGAAAAGACGAGCCCAAGTTTAAAACAGATGGAACTGTGGATCCTACAGTATGTGGAAATAGACCAGATCAAAAGTCTGATGTCGGCTCAAAACCTTCAGTCAGTTGGAGAACAGGTCCTACCAGAAATATGGAATTCATTGGGTAACGTGATCGGCTTTCTCCTTGGGCTTTTGGGACTGGTCGCTGTTCTTCTGTACCTCTTCTTTATACTTCTTGACTTTAACAAATTTGCTGATCATTGGAAGGATTACCTTCCTCCGAAGTGGAAAGAACCAATTGTTGAGCTTGCGGATGACCTCGAGGAAGGAATGCGCGCATATTTCAGGCAACAATCAAAGATCGTACTCGTCGTAGGCATTCTTTCTGCTATTGGCTTTAAGATTATCGGCCTTCCACTGGCTATTACACTGGGTCTTTTTATTGGACTATTAAATTATGTACCATACCTGCAAATCGTAGGTATTTTGCCCTGTACCCTTGCAGCGGCATTGTTGAGTGTAAAGACCGGTGGGAATTTCTGGATGATCATGTTGTGGGTTTTGATTGTATTTGCTGTTGTGCAGGCAATTCAGGAAGCTGTACTGATCCCCAAATTAATGGGGAATATCACAGGTTTTAGTCCTGCTATCATTCTTTTATCGCTTTCTATTTGGGGAGCACTTCTGGGAATTACTGGAGTGATCATTGCCCTACCTGTTACGACGATCATCGTTTCATATTACAAGCGCTTCGTATTAAAAGCTTCAAGTCAGGAAAGCTAGCAAACTCTAAAGTTCACTTTTTCGAATGATCCAAAGAGATGAGCATGAACTAAGCGTAGATTTGCCTTAGATCTATGGATTTCGAACTAGTATCAGAATTTGACCCAACAGGAGATCAACCTGAGGCAATACGTCAGCTTGTAGAAGGCATAAATGACAATCAGCGTTTTCAGACCTTGCTTGGGGTGACAGGATCTGGAAAGACCTTTACCATGGCCAATGTGATAAAGGAGGTAAAAAAACCAACACTGATCCTCAGCCACAATAAGACCCTAGCTGCTCAGCTTTACGGTGAGTTTAAGCAATTCTTCCCGAACAATGCGGTCGAGTATTTTGTGAGTTATTACGACTATTATCAACCTGAAGCCTATATTCCTGTTTCCGACACCTACATTGAGAAGGATCTTTCGATCAATGATGAGATCGACAAGCTGCGCTTAAGTGCTACTTCTTCACTTTTGAGCGGCAGACGCGATGTGATCGTGGTGTCATCTGTTTCGTGCATTTACGGTATTGGAAACCCGAACTCCTTTGGAGAGAATATGATCGAAATTGAACAGGGTCAGGTGATATCAAGAAATAAATTGCTGCACCAGTTTGTGGAGGCCTTGTACTCGAGAGCCGGACACAGTTTTGATCGAGGAACATTTAGGGTGAACGGCGATACCGTTGATATCTTCCTGGCCTATGGCGATATGGGGTTCAGGATCACCTTTTGGGGTGATGAGATCGAAAGTATCGAGTCAATTGATCCCCATAACAATCAGGTAATTGAGCCTTATCAAAAAGCGACCATCTATCCAGCCAATATATTCGTCACCACAAAAGAGATTCTGCAGGGTTCCATTAAGAAAATTCAATACGATCTGGTTGAACAGGTGGAGTATTTCGAGGATATTGGGAAAAGACTTGAGGCGAAGCGCTTAAATGAGAGGGTCAACTATGACCTGGAAATGATGCGCGAATTGGGCTATTGTTCAGGTATTGAAAATTACTCGAGATACTTTGATGGAAGAGAACCTGGTTCCCGACCTTTTTGTCTGCTCGACTATTTCCCAGACGACTACCTGATGATGATCGACGAGAGCCATGTTACCGTGCCTCAGATCAGAGGTATGTATGGTGGAGACAGAGCGCGGAAAGTAAATCTGGTTGAATATGGTTTTCGTTTGCCTGCTGCGATGGATAATCGTCCATTGAAGTTCGAAGAATTCGAAGGTCTGCAAAATCAGGTCGTATACGTAAGTGCTACCCCTGCTGACTATGAGTTAAGGGCTAGTGAAGGTGTGGTAGTTGAACAGGTCATACGTCCAACAGGGCTCCTGGATCCAGTTATTGAGATACGTCCATGCGCCAATCAGGTAGATGATCTTTTGGAAGAAGTGAGGATTCGCGTAGAAAAAGATGAGCGTGTTTTGGTCACTACCCTTACCAAACGCATGGCTGAGGAGTTAAGTAAATATATGACCAAGCTCGATTTCCGCTGTCGATATATCCACTCTGATGTGGATACCCTGGAACGCGTTGAGATCCTCCGTCAGCTTCGACTTGGAATGTTTGATGTGCTCATTGGGATCAATCTTTTGAGGGAAGGCCTTGATCTGCCTGAAGTTTCGCTTGTAGCTATCATGGATGCCGATAAAGAAGGCTTTTTACGCTCTTCTGTATCGCTAACGCAAACTGTAGGTCGTGCTGCAAGAAACGTAAATGGTAGAGCAATCATGTATGCTGATAAGATCACAGACAGCATGCAAAATACCATTGATGAAACCAACCGAAGAAGAGAGAAGCAGGTAGAATACAATCAAGAGCACGGCATTACCCCTACTCAGGTTAAAAAAGATCGAAATAAGATCATGATGCAAACCACTGTTGCTGGTGATCGTTCAAGAGAAACTCTTAATCAGCAAACTCAGCAAGAGGAGAAAATGAGTGTTTCCGTTGCTGCTGAAGAACGCCTTGCCTACGCGGGTAAAGACGACCTAAAACAAATGATCGCCCAAACCAAGACCATGATGGAAAAAGCAGCTAAGGAACTAGACTTTATTGAAGCTGCCAGACTCAGAGATGAGATGTTTGAGCTGCAAAAGCTACTGAAGAGCAAATAGCTATTTGATCACTATTCTGAATACCTCATCCTCAGAGGTCGAACTCAGGCTGAGAAAATAAGCTCCTGCAGCTAAGTTGAGGTCTGAAAGGGCAAATAGCTCATCGCGCTTTAGATCAGCTTCGGAATATAAGATCGCACTATAGCTATTCCTGATCTCAAGATTTGCACCATCAAAAGCTGGGATCACCTTTAATTCAGATGAGTTGGAAGGGTTCGGATAAACTTTCGAATAGGATCTGTTCATCGATCGGGCATCAAACTCAAGCACCCTGATTTCTGAATAATCAAGACTACCATCAAAGTCTACCGATTTTAGTCGATAGTAATTCTGCCCTAAGATCGGATCTCCATCCACAAACACGTAATCCTTTTCCTGATAACTATAACCCTGTGCTTCAACTCTTCCAATCTCCGAGAAATTAACTTTATCGGCACTTCGCTCTATGACAAAGTAGTCAGTACCTCCTTCGGAGGCAGTGGACCAATTGATCATGCTCTTGCTGTCTAATTTAGACACTTCAAAGCTCACAAGCTCTATAGGTAAGGGGTTGGCTCCCAATGCTAAGGTCCAAACTGAAAAAGTATCTACCCCGGGCACCGTAACCGTATTTGCGTTTGGGTCGTTTGATTGTCCGGATATTGTATCCTGCCAATTATTTGTAGCAGCATCATAGCGCTGTGCTCTCAAATTCAACTCTCCATTCTGAGGACGCTCACCTTGCCAATATTCAAATGTCATGCTTACTGTTCCGCTTGGTCCATCCTTATCTAAATACCAGAATCGATCAACTACATTGGCAGAGTTGTCCAATCCTGTGTTCAAGTTCGTGAGGTGTCTCACAGAATCGGGGGTTACCGGAAAAGGAGTATTATCTGCGGCTGTGGAATAGGTTGAAACAGAAAAAGTTCCGATATCTCCTGCTGTCAGTATAAGCGTGAAAGGAATATCCCGCCCACCTGTATTCAGTGGAAATACAAAAGTATCCTGTGTGGTGCTGATGTTCCAGGACAGTACGCTCGAAAAGTCTGTATCCTCACTAATGATATAAGCACCGGTTCCATTTCTTAGCAGGGCATCGGGTGATGGATTATTGATGGTTAAAGTATTTCCGTTGAGGTCGATCTCACCTCCGTTTAGATCGAGGAGGTTCTCTACAAAAACATCTCCAGTGAGGCTTCTTCGGTTTCCATCTCTCAATTCAATGGCCCAAAAACTCATATTGGATGCCGCTTCACCATCTAACACAAATCCGCCCCCCTTCAATATCAAGATCTCACTATCGGTGGTCATGTCCACCGTTCCCGCATCATAGGTCCAATCGCCAAAAACAGATATGATTCCATCAAAGCTAGCAGTACCCCCTGTTTTGTTGATATTCACCGAGGGTAATTCTCCCGCTTCGGCATTCGAGGTGCTGATAATCGATTGATCATTGTTTCCAACAAGTCGAACCAGGCCATTTCCATCATTACCACCACTCGTATTGCTAATGCTGATATCGCCGTATACATCAAGCACTCCAGGACCATCTATATCGGTGCCCTGATTACTCGACAAGCTAAAGGTACCATAGATCTCAGTAGTGTCGTTCACATCAAAATCTCCTCCTCCATTGAACTCTAGGGTCATATTGAAGAACTGATTGGCACCGCTCAAGATGTGATTGCTATTCGTGAATGCAATGGTAGCTGAATCTGTAGCATAATCTGTGTTTCCGCTTGTGTAGGTCCAATCCCCCCAAACCGATACGATCCCATCAAAGCTTGCAGTACCACCAGTTTTTGCTATTTCCACATCGGGTAGCTCACCTCGTTCTATATTTGAGGTACTGACAATAGATTGATCGTTTGAACCAACGAGTCTTATCAAGCCATTTCCATCATTCCCTGCGCTTGTGTTGCTAATGCTAACATCTCCACTAACATTAATGATTCCGGGACCATCGATATCCGTTCCTCTATTACTTGATAATGTGAATTCATTTTGAACGTTAATCGTATCGTTTACATCAAAGTCTCCATTATTATTGAATTCCAAGGTCATATTGGAGAAATCATTATTACCTGTAATGACATGGTTTCTGAAAGTAACCGCAATGGTAGCTGAATCTGCAGCATAATCTGTGTTTCCGCTTGTGTAGGTCCAATCCCCCCAAACCGAGATGACTCCATCAAAGCTCGCCGTTCCACCAGTTTTCGCAATTTCAACATCGGGTATCTCACCTTGCTCGATTGCAGCGCTACTTGTGATCTGCTGATCATTATTGCCCGTGATCCTTATAAGGACATCGCCATCATTTCCAGCGTTCGAATTATTTATTGTGAAGTCACGGTAAAGATTGATGACGCCTCCTCCCAACATATCTGTTTGCCTTGGACCTCCGGAAAACAGAAAGTCGCCGAAGACATTCAAGGTGTCATTGATATCTATGTCGCCATTCCCATTGTGCTCAAAGGTGAGATTCCAAAAGTCGTTCACTCCAGATATGATCTGATTGACTGCGGTAAAAGCAATGGTTGCACTATCCGTGGCATAATCCGTGTTCCCTTGAAGGTAGGTCCAATTATCCTCCACTGAAATAATTCCAGAGAAGCGCAACGTACCTCCGGTTTTATCGATCACCACACTTGGAACCTCTCCTGTTTCGATAGGCGCAGTGCTCACAACATTCTGATTGGCAGTTCCATTAAATCGCAATGTTCCATTACCCTGGTTATCTGTTCTTTCCATATCCAGCAAAACATCCCCCTGTAGGTGAAGCTCTCCTGGTCCATCAACATCTATCCTTCTGATTCCAGTGAAGATCGCAGAATCAACCACCGTTATGGTATCTAGAACATCAAGATCGCCATTTCCATCAAAATCAACATGAAGTTTATGGATCTCTACTGAACCTGTTAAGGCGACATTGTTGTTCGTAAAACAGAGTTTACTGTTCTGACTATCAAAATCTGTATTGCCTTGTACGTAGGTGAAATCACGATAAATGCTTACGTTGCCATCGAAAGTGGCCGTACCTCCAGATTTATTGATGACAAAATTCGGAAGTTCAGAGTCTCCGATGGCCACTTCAGAAATCACAGATTGATTTGATGATCCAGCCATCATCACAGTTCCATTTCCCTGGTGATTGTTTGAGAGGTTTCTCAGAAAGATGTCTCCCTCAGTGATCAATACTCCTGGTCCCTCGATATCCGTCCTAAAACTTCCCCCATAAACAAAATCTCCAGTTACCGTAACCGAATCCAACACATCGAAGTTTCCATTTTGATCTGTATTTAACTTGAGGTTTCTGATACTATGAACCCCACCAATCGCCTCATTTTGATTCAGAAATACCAATGTGGTATTGTTAGTGGTCATATCAAAGCTGCCTTGCTGGTAGAACCAACTGCGATGAAGTGAAACGTATCAGGAAAGTAATTGTTCCTCCCGTTTTATTGATCACCACATTCGGCAACTCATTCTCGCCCTCTCGAGCAGTGGTACTTACCACCTGATTAGAATCACCAGAGAAGATGAGAGTAGCCGTTCCATTGTGACCCGTATTTGAGTTGTTCAAAAAGACATCGCCTAGAAGTAAAAAAGCCCCTGTAACTCCATCAACATCAATATCGCCAGTTCCTTCCATTACAAAGTCACCATGAATGGAACTCGAATCGGATACATCCACATCCGCATTTGGGTCTAACACCAGATTGAAGAAATTTTCATTCCCTGAAAAGAAAACATTATTTCTTCCTACATAAATTGTAGCCTGATTGGTCTCAAAGTCCGTATTACCAGCGATATATTGCCATGATCGGAAAAGGGAAATTGTATCTGAAAATGTTACCGTTCCACCTGTTTTATTGACCACGATATTGGGTAGCTCCGATTCACCCGGACCCACATTCGAGTTCTCCAATTGATTATTTGAGCCTCCAATGATGATCGTTGCATTTCCGTTATGGCCAGGATTCGTATTATCAATGAGCATATCACCTGTTAAGTGGATCACACCAGCCCCATCAATATCAATATCGCGAATTCCAGCAATTGTCAGTTGATTGCTTACGGTGATAGTATCACCAGCATTCAGGTCAAGATCTCCATCCCCTTGATGATCAATGATCAGGTCTGGGATCTCCATGCTACCCGACATTAAAGTATTGGGCTGGGTGATCGCCAACACACCGCTATCTCTTTCGAAGTTGGTAATCCCATTCACATAACTCCAATTATCCCCTTCAATCGATACAAAACCGTCAAAGAATAGGGTATCGGCAGATTTATCGATCACCACACTGGGAAGTTCAGATTGAGCCACTGAGACTGTACTGATCACTTGTTGTTTTGCCCCTCCCGCAAGGAGTATCGTTCCATTCCCATCACAATTTACAGCAGTGCTATTCAAGAGCAGGTCACCTTCATTTCGTATGACGCCTGTATTCACTCTAATCCTCGAATTACCGGCATAGATCAGCGAATCTTCTATTCTGATCGTATCCCCAGCATTCATGGTATAGGTTCTGTTTCCTGTGGGTTCAAATAGCAACTTGGAAAAAACAAATCCTCCGAAGAAATTCAGCCCAAAAGGAGCTTCAGCAACGGATCCATTGGCATCAAAGCTTCCAGTTCCTGAAAGGGTCAGGTCATTTCTAAAATGAATGGTGTCTGTGGTAGCAATGAAATTCGTTCCATCAATCCTTACTGGATCCTCGAAAGTGATGCGAGCATCTCCCCCGATAAATGTACCACCAGAGAAAACTGCCTCACGGGGTCCTACACGAACAGTATTACCAGATTGCTGAACAATACTATCGGAGTAAGCAGCTTCTACCAAAAATGCCTCGACATCAATATCAATATTGATATTACAGCGACCTAATCCATTCCCATCGAAAATGACCGTATCACCAACCCCAGGAACGCTTGCACCTCCTGCACCTCCAGAGCTTAATGACCAATTGGCTGAGTTGTTCCAGTCTGAAGTTGTTCCAGCTACCCAATAGCGCGACTGCCCGTAGCTAGAGAAGCACAGACTAAAAAGAATTATAAAAAAAGTAAAATTTAAAAACCGGGTGCCCATCGAGCGCTAGTTGAATTGAATGCAAAAATATTCAACAGAGCAAACGAACTTTGGTTTTTCTAGCAAGTGTCAATTCTCACGTTGAGTGACACTTACGAGAAATTAAATGCCGCTAAGGAGCTATTGAGAAAACCTCTTCAAAGCTTTGTGTGAACATCTGAGAAGCGGTATCTGCCTTTAGGCTACCATTTACCGGGTCCTCTATCACCGTATGGCTTTGATAATATTCATCCAGATTCAGCGTGGTGAACAATTTCTTCGCATCAATGTGAAATTTCAGTCTTTTTTTCTGATCCTCAACGATCTCAAAACTATGCTGGAATGCAGGCAGGTCTATGAAAAGCTCGTCCAAGCCAGTGTGAAAGAAGAAAGGAGTTTCTGTTGTCCCATCTTTATCCCGATCGAAGATGCCTTCAATTTTAACAAAAATGTACATCGACTGCCATCCCCAGTACATGTTTGGTGTGATGCTCAGCGGTTGATCGGTATCGTATGTAGTTGGATCAATACGGTTAAGATCTGGCTTAACACCGATATCAAATGCAATCCCTGTATATGTCCCAGGATCCACCTCCGCCTCAAAAGTGTTAAACCATTTTGGAGCATCTGGATTCTCAGCAAGTGCGGTATCCATATCGATAAAGCCAATATTGGAGAGCAAGGTTCTTTGTGATCCGTTCTCTAGATACATATCGGAAAGGTAAAACTGAAGTTTTGTGATTGCTACAATATGTCCATTTCCGTCTTCAAACTCATCGTCGATCCATACCTCATCTCCATCAGCGACCATGCGAAAATCCATGATCAATTCTGTTTCCATTTCAGGGTATTCGCATGAAGCATCGTAGACCTGAACTTCAGGGTCAAAATTTAATGCCTTTGGATCCATACAACCTTTAGGTTTGCATGATTGAGCCAATACTAAAACTGCAAGGGCATAAAAGAATAAATTGAACTTTTTGAACATTTGCACGGTATTTGACATATTTCAAATATACGGCAGCTAAAGACTTATTCCTGTGACATCACACACAATCAAGTCAACGGCTGTTAATGATTTGTTAAGCAAGTTAAATTTGGAACGAGAGAAAAAGATATTTGAAACAAAGAAGTAAAAGCATGAAATTCATCACCAAAAGCCTTTTCTTATCTCTAATTGTGCTGATCAGCTTTAATGCAAAGGCACAAAAACCATATAAATTCTCATTTAATGTTGAAGGTGTGAAAGACACTTCGATCTACCTGGCGAACTACTATGGTTCCAAACAGTATTATGCTGATACCGCACAGGTTGATAGCAAAGGGAACTTTGTCTTTGAAGGAGAGGAGCTTTATCCTGGTGGGATCTATCTGGTCGTCATGCCTGATCGCTCTGGCTATTTTGAGGTGATCATTTCTGGTGATGAAACCGAATTCAGCATGTCCTGCGAAAAAGGAAACTTCATCAAAAGCATGAAAGTCAAAGGTTCAGCGCAGAACAAGGCTTTTTATGAGTATCAGAATTTTGTTACCGAGAAGGGAATGATCGCTCAGTCCATCCAGACCAAGTACGAGGCTCAAAAAGAGAATAAGGACAGCACGGCAAAGTTTGAAGCTCAACTTGCAGAGATCAACAAGGAGGTAGAAAGCTTCAAAACAAATTTCACCCAGAGATATCCTGAACTCTTTATTACAAAGATCCTTTTGGCTGGAAAGGATCCGGTAATTCCGGAAGACAAACCTCCATTTAAAGAGGAGAAGGATGAAAAGGCCTGGGACTTCAATTACTTTAAGCAACACTATTTCGACAACTTCGATTTCATGGATGATCGTCTGTTGCGTTCACCGGTTTTCCACAGAAAACTAAGCTACTACATGACCAAATTAGTCGTGCAGGTGCCCGACAGCATTACAAAAGAAGCCGATATGTTGGCTGAGAAAACTGAAGGAAATAAGGAAACATTCAAATACGTAGTACACTGGATAACCAATCATTACGAGCGATCTAAAGTAATGGGTATGGATGAGGTTTTTGTTCATATGGCAGAGAATTACTACCTCACGGGTGATGTTTATTGGATGGATAGCACCAAGATCGCAAAGGTGGAAGAAAGAGCTAAGGCATTGAAGCCTCTTTTGATCGGTAAGGTAACTCCTAACATCATCCTTCCAGATACCGCAGGAGAGAATGGCACATGGTACAATCTTCACCAATTACCGAATGATTTTACCATTCTGTACTTCTGGGATCCAGGTTGCGGTCACTGTAAGAAAGCGACACCAAAACTTCGAGAATGGTATAACGAGAACAAAGAGAAGTTCAATGTTGAGGTCTTTGCGGTGTGTACTGAACTCGAAACCAAAGACTGGAAGAAGTTCATTCGCGATAAGAAGCTGAATTGGATCAATGTATCTGATACACCAGAGATCAATAAGAATGCAGCCAAATACATCCCTTCTAAAACAACACTGAACAGCTTAAACTTTAGAAGTATATATGACATTTACAGCACTCCCGTGATCTACGTTCTGGATAAAAACAAGGAGATCATAGCAAAACGTTTAGGCGTTGAGCAGATCGGAGACTTCCTTGAGCGTTACAAAAAGGAGCTTGAATCAATGAACTAGATTCAAAAGCGAATATGGAAATGTTCTTTACTCATTTCCTTTCGAAATAATAGGATTCCGAAGCGGTATAGATCAATGTCGACTTTGACACTCGTGTGATTCCTGATCTCCTCCCAGGCCTGTTCCATTTCATGAGACCAATGGATATCGTCAAGGATCAGCCATGAATCATTGTGAAGTTTAGGTAAAATACTTTCGAAATATCGAATGGTCGGCTCGTAGCGATGATTTCCATCAATATAGACCAGGTCTAATTTTTCAATGCCATTCAAAACCTCCCCTAGTTTTTGATCAAAATTTGCTTGAATTAATCGAATCCCTTTGGCAATTCCTAGCTCCTCAAAATTGCTTTTGGCTATGCCACATAGTTCTTCAACCCCTTCCATAGTGACCAGCTTTCCTTGTGGATTCCCCAAAGCAATAGCAGCTGAGCCTAAACCGAGATTTGTTCCGAGTTCCAAACTTTGATCAAAGCCATAATACTTACTGATCCTGTGTAGAAGCCTGGCGAACTTCCTACCCGCGGAGGCTCTTTTCGCAAGGTCCTTCACCTTTATTTTACGATGGCTCTTTGACGCTCCGGGATCTTTATATTCGAGTATCCTCTCATCCCTTCCCAGCTTTTCGATCAGTTGATCCAATTCGGCATATGCCTGATGTTCACTTCTATCATACAGCACCTCTTCCAGAAATCTGTAGACATATGGTGAGTGCGTCCCATGACGATTATTCGCCTTAAGACGGTGGTGAAGAAATGCAGAAAGTCTTTTCCAATACATAAAAAAACCCGCTACCTCAAAGATAGCGGGCCAAATCCCATACGGGAATATTACATCTTGTCCATTATATCCTTGCTCACACCGGTGAATGAGAATCCTCCATCATGAAAGAGGTTCTGCATTGTGACCTTTCTGGTAAGATCACTGAACAGGCTAATACAATATGATGCACATTCATCTGCAGAAGCGTTTCCTAAGGGAGACATTTGATCTGCATAAGAGATGAATTGATCAAATCCCTTTACCCCAGTTCCTGCCGTGGTCGGAGTAGGTGATTGAGAGATCGTATTTACCCTCACTTTCTTATCTACTCCATAATGATAACCAAAGCTGCGGGTAATGCTCTCCAGCATCGACTTGGCATCAGCCATGTCGTTATAATCAGGAAATACTCGCTGGGCCGCGATGTATGTCAAAGCAACCACAGATCCCCACTCATTCAGGGCATCCATTTTTTTCGCCGTATTGAGCGTTCGGTGCAAACTCATCGCAGATACGTCGATCGTTTTATGGTAGAAGTCGTAGTTCAGATCTGTATAGTGACGATCCTTTCTCACATTAGGCGACATTCCGATCGAGTGTAGGATAAAATCAAGTGTACCGAGCTTATCCATCGCTTTTTGGAAAAGATTCTCAAGGTCTTCCATTGAGGTTGCATCGGCTGGAATAACCTCAGCATTGCAGGCTTCTGCCAACTCGTTGATCTTTCCCATTCTCATAGCGATAGGTGCATTGGTAAGCACAAACTCTGCACCTTCTTCATGTGCTTGTTCCGCCACCTTCCATGCGATGGAATGTGGATCGAGCGCACCAAATATGATTCCCTTTTTTCCTTTGAGTAGATTATAGGCCATTCTCTTTGTAGATTTCGTTTAGGAAACGAAAATAGGAATTTGAGGGGAGTTAGTGCAGTAATTGTCTCGCATTGGAACGAGCTTCTTCCGTTGGCTCAGCCCCACTCAGCATCTGGGCGATCTCAAGAATGCGACCGTCTTGATCCAAACTACGCATCAGGGTTCTGCTACCCTCCTTGTAAACGAACTTGTGATCCTCTCCTTTTGCAGCGATCTGTGGAAGGTGGGTTATGCTAATGACCTGCATACGCTCAGACATCTTTCTAAGTACCTCAGCCACCTGTCGAGCCACTTCGCCTGATATACCCGTATCGATCTCATCAAGGATCATCGCGGGCAACTCAGAGCTCTTGGAAAGCACATAGCGGAGCGCAAGCATAAGTCGAGAACGCTCTCCACCACTAGCTACCTTTTGAATGGGTTGTAAACGCTGACCTTCATTGGCGGCAAACAGATAACTCACCTTATCTTCACCATATGGTCCTGCCTCTGTCGCATCAAGCTGAATCGAAACTCTCGCGGCAGGAATGGACATCTGCTCCAGGAGTTTCTTTAATCCATCTTCCAGTTTTCCCTTTTGACCTTTTCTGTTCTTGCTGAGTGAATTTGCAATATCCTTACGCTCTGCCTCAAGCTCTTGAAGTTTTTTCTCTAGTTCCTGCAGTTCTTCGTCCGAGTCTTCGAGACCAGAAAGCCTCTGCTCCAATTCATCTTTCAATTCGATCAATTCCCGACTGGTCTTTAATCGATGCTTTTGGAGCAGGTCGTTGAGCAAGTTCAATCGGTCTTCTGTTTTTAGAAGCTCATCCTGATCGAAGTTGACAGACGTAGAAAGTGACTCAATTTCTGCATTGATATCCTCCAGTTCGATCCTACTTGACTCCAAACGAGCGATGATCTCATCAAGGTTATCCTGCATTCCTTTGAAAGAACTTA
>CBFHWY010000029.1:0-30798 GCA_965659675.1 Salibacteraceae bacterium
CTCAATGACCATCACACTGGCATTGGGTACGTTCACGCCAACTTCGATTACTGTTGTGGCCACGAGGATCTGCGTTTCCCCTCGAGCAAAGCGCGCCATTTCATAATCCTTGTCGGCCGGCTTTTGTTTTCCGTGCACAACACTGACCTGGTAATCCGGCTTTGGGAAAGCCCGGCTAATGCTTTCGTAACCGTCCATCAGATCTTTGTAGTCCATCTTTTCCGATTCTTCGATCAGCGGATAAACAACATAGATCTGTCGGCCTTTTTGGATCTCCTTCTTCATGAAACCAAATATTGCTGCGCGATGACTATCATATTTATGGAGGGTCTTGATGGGTTTTCTACCAGGAGGAAGTTCATCGATCACCGAGGTATCAAGATCCCCGTAAAAGGTCATGGCCAGCGTTCTGGGAATCGGGGTGGCGGTCATCACCAGCACATGAGGCGGACGCTTATTCTTCTTCCATAATTTGGCTCTTTGAGCTACCCCAAAACGATGTTGCTCGTCGATAATGGCCAGACCCAAATTGTGAAACTTGACTTTATCTTCTAACAAGGCATGGGTGCCGATCAACAAAGGTAGCTCCCCATTTTCAGCCATGTCGTGTAACTCTCTTCGTTCAGCTGTTTTAGTCGAACCCGTTAACAAGCGAACTTCAAGTCCCATGGGTTTGAGTAATTCTGATATACCCTGAAAATGCTGATTAGCGAGGATCTCGGTAGGTGCCATCAAACAACATTGAAATCCATTATCAATGGCGATGAGCATACAGAGCACTGCCACAATGGTTTTTCCACTACCAACATCTCCCTGCAATAAACGATTCATGTGTTCACCCGAACCCAGATCTTTTCGGATCTCCTTGATCACCCTTTTCTGTGCGCCAGTGAGTTCAAAGGGAAGGTGTTGCTGATAGAATGTATTAAAGTGTTCTCCAACCTTTTCAAACACAAAGCCTGCGTAGTTTTTCTTGTGTTTGATCTGCATGCGGTTCAGCTGAAGCTGACTAAAGAACAATTCTTCAAACTTCAAACGA
This sequence comes from Salibacteraceae bacterium, assembly GCA_965659675.1. Taxonomy (GTDB): domain Bacteria; phylum Bacteroidota; class Bacteroidia; order Flavobacteriales_G; family Salibacteraceae; genus CBFHWY01. Next base: position 1,040 of record CBFHWY010000029.1, read on the forward strand.
AACCTTGCTCTTTCCAACTTATGGGTATCATCCGGGAAGTGGATCTGCCGATGAGCTTCTTCTAATTCCATGAGCCCAAGGCGCTGAATGAGGTCTGCATTTAAGGTTTCAGAGATCACACGCTGAATCTTCTCCTGAAGGGTCTTTTGGAGCTTTTCAATACCCCGACTATTCAGCCCCTTGCCACTTAATTTTTCTGTGGTAGAGTAAACGGGTTGCAAGGTGCCACCTACCTGGGCATTCTCTTTTGTGAGTGGTTCCAGTTCCGGATGTGGTATCGATTTCCGTCCCTTAAATACGTTGGGTTTACCAAAAAGCACATACTCTACATTCGGCTTTAGACTTGGTTGAATGAAGCGAATGCCTTTGAACCACACCAGTTCTATGCTTCCACTATCATCGTAAAATTGTGCCACAAGCCTTTGTTGACGGGGTTTTCCAACGCGCTCAACTTTTCCAATTCTACCCTTTAACTGAACGTTGGCTACATCGCCCTCTACTTCAGCGACCTTGTGAAAAACGGAGCGATCAACATATCGGAAAGGGAAGTACCTGAGCAGGTCGAGGTAGGTGAAGACATTGATCTCCGAACGAAGTAATTCTGCCCTTTTTGGGCCTACTCCTTTGAGGTATTCGATCGAAGTATCGAGCATACCTCAAAAATAGTGGAACTTAGCTATTGAGTTTAAGAACGGCGAGAAAGGCTTGTTGTGGCACTTCCACATTTCCAACCTGACGCATGCGTTTCTTTCCTTTTTTCTGCTTTTCAAGTAGCTTTCGCTTTCGACTGATATCACCACCGTAACATTTGGCGGTCACATCTTTCCTCAGCGCTTTCACCGTCTCTCTGGCGATGATCTTGGCCCCTATGGCTGCCTGGATAGCAATGTCGAATTGCTGACGCGGAATGAGCTCACGCAGCTTTAGGCAGATCTTTTTACCCAGATCAAAAGAGTTCTCCTTGTGGATCAAGGCAGAAAGTGCATCCACCTGATCTCCGTTGAGTAGAATATCGAGTTTGACCAGATCAGAGCGTCGGTATCCAATAGGATAGTAATCGAATGATGCATATCCCTTAGAGACCGTTTTTAAACGATCATAGAAATCAAAAACGATCTCTGCCAAAGGCATTTCGAAGCTGATCTCCACCCGGTCGGTGGTCAAATAGGTCTGATTCTTTAAGATCCCTCGCTTTTCTATGGCGAGGTTCATAACCTGACCGACAAAATCTGCTTTGGTAATGATCTGAGCTTTAATGAAAGGCTCTTCCACGTATTCGAGCAGGGTGGGGTCTGGCAGATCAGATGGATTGTGCACATCGATCATCTCACCCTTCTTTAAATAGGCCTTGTATGAAACGTTTGGAACCGTGGTGATCACAGTCATGTCGAACTCCCGCTCCAAACGTTCCTGGATGATCTCCATGTGAAGCATTCCGAGGAAACCACAACGGAAACCAAATCCCAGAGCAGCTGATGATTCTGGCTCAAAGGTCAAACTCGCATCATTGAGCTGTAGCTTTTCCATTGACTCGCGAAGCTCTTCGTAGTCTTCTGTATCTACTGGGTAGATCCCGGCAAATACCATCGGTTTCACATCCTCAAAACCTTTAACGGCTTCAGGAGTTGGATTCTCCACATGGGTGATCGTATCGCCCACCTTTACTTCTTTGGCCTGTTTTATACCAGAGATGATGTAACCAACATCTCCAGTTTTCACCATATTTCTTTTTTCAGGCTTTAAACGCAGTACACCGATCTCATCGGCATCATACTCTTTCGCGGTATTCATGAATTTAACATGATCGCCCTTGTTGATCGAGCCTTCAAATACACGATAATAAGCGATGATTCCCCTGAAAGGATTAAACACAGAGTCGAATATCATTGCTCTTAAAGGCGCTTCGGGGCTTCCTTTTGGCGCTGGTACTCTTTTGATGATCGCTTCCAGCACAGAGTCGATCCCAAAACCCGTTTTTCCCGAGGCAGAAAGGATCTCTTCGCGATCGCAACCGATCAGGTCTTCGATCTGGTCTTTGACCTCTTCTGGCATGGCAGAAGCGAGATCCATTTTATTTAGAATTGGAATGATCTCCAGATCGTGTTCTACCGCCAAATAAAGATTGGAGATGGTTTGTGCCTGAATTCCCTGGGTGGCATCTACGATGAGTAAGGCTCCTTCACATGCTGCAATGGATCTTGATACTTCGTAGGAGAAGTCTACGTGCCCCGGAGTATCGATGAGGTTTAATACATACTGTTCACCTTCAAACTCATAGTCCATTTGGATCGCGTGACTCTTAATGGTGATCCCGCGTTCTCTTTCGAGATCCATATCATCCAGGGTTTGTTCTTGAAGATCCCGGTCGCTCACTGTTCCGGTGGTTTGTAGAAGACGATCGGCAAGAGTACTTTTACCGTGATCGATGTGTGCGATGATACAGAAATTTCGGATGTTCTTCATAGCTATGAAAGTGCGGCGAAATTACGATTCTTTTGTCTCTTAAACATCCTAAGTACTGAGCTTGTTCTTAAGTTATATTTGCCGACTATGAAAGTGATCGATCAGCTAAACGAGGCCAAAGACACGCTTTTTTCTTTCGAAATATTGCCACCTCTTAAAGGAAGCAATATTGACGACCTCTACGGAGGAATAGATCCTTTGATGGAATTTGATCCAAGTTTCATTAATGTGACCTATCACCGAGAGGAGTACACTTACAAGAAAAGAGAAAAGGGCTTTCTAGAGAAGATCTCGATAAGAAAAAGACCGGGTACTGTTGGGATCTGTGCGGCGATCAACAACAAGTTTGGGGTGACCACCGTTCCTCACCTCACCTGCGGTGGCTTTTCCAGGGAGGAAACTGAGAATGCGCTGATCGACTTGAGTTTCCTTGGGATCAACAACATACTTGCACTGCGAGGTGACCCTGTGAAAACCGAAAGCAGTTTTGTTCCCGATCCGAATGGTCACAAGTATGCTCTTGGTCTGGTAGAGCAGGTCAACGACATGAACAACGGAAGGTATTTGGACGAAGAGGTCCAGAATCCGTACCCAACGGATTTCTGCACAGGAGTGGCTGGATATCCAGAGAAGCACTATGAGGCAATGAGTATGAAATCAGACCTCAAGCACCTCAAACAAAAGATCGATGCAGGGGCCGACTATATCGTCACCCAAATGTTCTTCGACAACTCCAAGTTTTTTGAGTTTGTAGACAAGTGCCGTGAAATTGGTATCGATTGTCCGATCATTCCAGGTTTGAAGCCACTCACCACTTTGAGGCATATTGGATTTATTCCTAAGACCTTTGCGGTGAGTTTCCCTGAAAACTTATCGGATAAGCTCGAGAACTGCAAGACCAATCTCGATGTGAGAAAAGTAGGTGTTGAGTGGGCGATCAAACAATCTCAGGAGTTGAAGGAAGCTGGTGTTCCTTGTTTACACTACTATACCATGGGACGTTCTGAGCACGTCAAGAACATCGTTAAAGAGATCTATTAAGCTGGAGCTTCTGCAGGTCCAGTTCCTTTCCGAAGAATTGTGAACTCGCGTGTTCAAAAGAAGGGGTGTAATCGGAAACGTAGAATTCATCTTTCCCAGATGCACCTGAGTTAAGAAGTTCTGTGTTTTCAAGTGCTGACTTAAGTGCGCTGGCAGTGATCTCAGAAGAATCCAGAATATCGATCTGTTTGCCGAGGAAAGCGCTGATCTCATCTTTAATGAGGGGGTAATGAGTGCAGCCGAGGATCAGTGCATCACTTTCCTGAAAAGCATCTTCCTTCAGATAGGCTTCAATGATATGGTGAGAGATCGCATTGTCAAAATACCCCTCTTCGATCATAGGGGCAAGCAGGGGAGTGGCCAAAGAATGGAGAGCAGTATTTGGACTCTTTAAGTTGATCTTTTTTTCATAAACCCCGCTCCCAATGGTGCCTTTAGTGCCTATTACACTTACCCTACTCTTGGAGTAGGCTCTTTCGATTAGATCTACCATGGGGTCGATCACGTTAATGATCAGGATCTGCTCCCCAAATTCCTTATTCAAATGATCGTATGCATATGCCGAAGCCGTGTTGCAGGCAATGACCATGGCCTTGCATTCACGCTCAATGAAATAACGGCAGGCGAGCCGACTAAAGGTGAGTATGGTATCCTCCGACTTATCTCCGTAAGGGAGGTGAGCAGTATCGCCAAAATAGATCAACTGCTCCTCTGGGAGCAGTGTTTTAATGGCATGTGCTACAGTGAGCCCGCCAATGCCGGAGTCGAAAACTCCGATAGCTTTTTCTGGGCTTGACAAACGAGTATTCCTTACTCGATGTTCAATTTCTTCTTTACAGCTGGAAGAATATCATCTCCCTCCGGAAAGTGCAGAAGAACGCCCACTGAAGAGTCAAAGATGTAGGTGTATCCTCCTTCATCAGCAACTTCTTTGATTGCCTTGTTTGCTGACTCAACAAGCGGCTTCATCAGCTCTTGCTCCCTTTTCTGAAGGGATTCCTGAGCTTTGGTTTGGAAGTCCTGGATCCTTTTCTGGAGGCTTAGAAGTTCACCTTCCTTATCCTGACGGATGAGGTCGCTCATATTCGCTTTTTGTTGCTCGTAGTTGGTGAGCTTTTTTTCATATTCCGAAGACATGGTAGTGAGTTGCAGTTCCAATTGCTTGGCATACGCACCCATTTTCTTCTCTGCGCTATCGCGCTCCGGCATGAGGAGTAGAAGGTCGTTTGAATTAATGTGACCGATCTTAAGTTTTCCTTGTGCGTTGGCAAAAGTTCCGAGGCCGATCAAGGCGATAAATAGCATTAGTTTTTTCATGATCTTGTCTTTGAAGTTGACGAAATTATTCCTTTTCTGTTTTGATTCCTAATTTTCGAAGCACCTGTTCTGTTTTATCGTAGCGATTATTCGCATAAAGTATGTTCGAGCTCACTGAGCGATCGAATACCACGGCGTAATTTCCTGCCACTGCGATGCGTTCGATTTCTTTATAGATCTTATCCTGTATGGGCTTAACAGCTTCCTCTCTTCTTTTAAAGAGTTCACCGTTCAGTCCGAATTTATCTTTCTGATACTTCCTTACCTCTTCTTTTTTCTTCGTGATCTCATCGAGGCGTTTTTTCCTCATTTCTTCAGTCAGTAGGATCTTTTCTGCTTCGAAGTTCTGAACCATCTCATCGATTGCCTTGTATTTGGCATCGATGGTACTCTGCCATCGTTCAGAAGCAGCGTCGATCTCAGCTTTTGCATCAATATATTCCTGAGAGTTCTCAAGGATATATTGCGCATCCACAAAGAAGAATTTTTGGGCGTAACCAATGTTAGCCAGTAGAAGTATCAAAAATGCAAGAACGACCTTTTTCATAATTCTCGATTTATAGTTCTCCAATAACTGCGCCAATTGTGAAATGGAGCTGACCATTTTGGGTTTGACCACCAAACTCGGGGGTGTCATCAAAGCGCCAACCATAGTCAAGTCCTAGCAAACCAAACATAGGTAAGAATACCCTTACTCCGATTCCTGCCGATCTTTTTACGTCGAATGGATTGTAATTTCTGAAACTATTCCAGGTGTTACCAGCTTCAAGGAATCCTAAACCATAGATCGTAGCACTTGGATTAAGTGAGAAGGGATACCTGAGCTCGAGCGTATATTTACTGATGATGGTTCCACCAATGATCTGGGAAACGGATTGATCATCATATCCACGAAGGGCGATGATCTCTCGACCATCGAGGGCGAAACCGGTCAGACCACTACCGCCCAAATAAAAGCGTTCGAAAGGAGGCTCTCCTACACGGTCATTATAGGTATTGATGAAACCGAACCCTGCCTTGGTCCGAAGTACGAGATTTTCAACAATTCGCGTAAACCACTCTGAAGTTGCTTTCCACTTAAAGTACTCTAACCATCGATATCGTTCATTTAGAGAAAGACTACTGTAGTCCTGGTTGTTGAACATACTGTAAGGCGGTGTTGCCTGTAAACTCACCCTCATATTGGACCCCATTCTGGGGAAGATCTGCTGGTCCTGAGAGTTTCTGCTCAGCGTCACCCGATAGAATAAGTTATTGGCAATACCATTGGATAGGATGAACTGAGGCCATTGGTTCACATTGTAGTGCTGATATGCGACCTCCTGTCGGAGCATGAAATAATCATCGGGCCACCTGAGCTGTTGAGCTAAGCCAACGCTTACACCCGTAATTCTAATGTCCTGTCGATTTGGGTTGGCAATGCGATCACCATTCTCATCTCTTAAATTTCGGTTGATATTGGTAGAATCCTTAAGCCACATGGTTTGGCCATTCGACTGAATAGAGTGATATGCCGAAACCGTAAAGGCCAGTGGTTTTTTACCTCCCAGCCATGGTTCCGTGAAGCTCATGTTATAACTCTGAAAGAAACGACCATTGGATTGAGCCCTTACGCTTAGCCTTTGGCCGTCTCCAGCGGGTAGCGGTCTCCATTCCTCTCCATTGAAGAAGTTTCTAGCCGAGAAGTTGCTGAAAGAAACCCCGAGGGTACCCAGAACTCGGCCACCACCCCATCCGCCGGAAAGCTCGATCTGATCCGAAGGCTTTTCGACAACCACATACTCTATGTCAACTGTCCCGTCACTAGGGTCGGGTAGGGGATTAACCTGCAATTGTTCCGGGTCAAAATAACCCAGACCTGAAAGTTGTTGTTGGGAACGAATAATATCTGATCTGCTGAAAAGATCCCCCGGCCGTGTTCTTAATTCACGACGGATCACATGATCGTTTGTTTTGGTGTTTCCTTTAATGAAAACTTCATCGATGCTCGCTTGCTGTCCCTCATAGATCCTGATCTCAATGTCGATACTATCTTCTTCTACTCTTACCTCAACGGGGTTGATCTGGAAGAAAAGGTAACCATCGTCCATGTAAAGTGAACTGATGTCACCTCCATTTGGGTCCATCATCAATCGGCCTTCAAGCTTGGCGGCGTCGTAAATATCTCCTTTCTCAATCCCAAGCATTCTCTGAAGGGTTTCAGTGGAGTATTTTGTGTTCCCATTCCATTTGATATTTCGGAATTTGTACTGAAGTCCTTCATCAATGTAAAGCTGTAACTTGATGTTCTTATCATCTACCGCAATGATGCTGTCTTTCACGATTCTGGCATCCCGATAACCACGTTTGTTGTATTTGGTGATGATCGCATCCTTATCTGCTTTGAAATTGTCGCGGATCAGCTTTGAACTTTTGAAGATGTTCACTTTGACCCGGTCATCGAAGTAGCTCAAGAGCATTTTCCCTCCATTGGTGCTATCGTTTTTGTCGAAACGCGCTTTCAGACTTTTTAAAAGAATGCCGTCCAGATCTTCAAATGGTTTAAAGACCAGGCGCTGTTTGGTCTCTTTCATTGAGCGCATAATACCCCCCCTACTGATCTCCGAGTTGCCAAACACTTCAATTTCCTGTATCCCTACTTTTTTGCCTTTGTTGATGTTGATGTTCAGCAACACATGGTTGGCGTAAGTGCTGTCGGGAAGCTGATCAATCTCGATCTTGGTGTTCAGATAACCTTTGTCGACAAAGTAGGTTCTGATGATTCTACGAGTGCTTTTGATCAGGTTTTCAGTGACGATCTTTTCCTTGTATAGATTGATCTCCTCACGCAACTCATCTACCTCGCCCTTTTTAGCACCATTAAAACTAAATCGCGAGAGACGGGGTTGTTCTTTGATATGAATATTCAGGAAGATGGTTTTACCAATGATCTTTTCAGTGGAGATATAGACATCTTGAAATAGTCCTTGTTCCCAAATATTCTTGATCGCTGTGGAGAGATCATCTCCAGGAAGTTTGATCTCCTGACCAACTTTTAATCCTGAGATCAGTTTTATGGCATCGGGATCGAGGCGCTCAGCACCAAACATTCTGATACCGCCGATAGTGTACACTTTGGGCTTATCCATTGTTCCGGCGACATCATCGGTTCCACTGAGTTTAGTTTGACTCAGCGTGGGGATAATGGACGTGCTTAAAAGAAAGAGTACGAGAATATATCTAAGCATCCAGCTTTTTCTTGATTTGATCTCCAGTCTTTCCAAACCTTCGCTCTCTGTTTTGGAAATCCGAGATGGCCTGAAAGAGATCTCTTTTCCTAAAATCTGGCCATAGCTTATCCAGGAAGTAGAATTCACTGTAGGCTAACTGCCAGAGTAAAAAATTACTCACCCTGTATTCTCCACTGGTTCTGATCATTAATTCCGGATCTGGAATGTCGTGCGTCGACAAATAATGTGAGAAGCACTCTTCTGTTAACTCATTTTCATCAAGCTTATTTTGTTTGACGTCTTGAATAATATTCTTTACAGCATTGAGTATTTCCCAACGAGCGGAATAACTCAAAGCCAATACGAGTTCCATTCTGTTGTTGTGGGCCGTTTTATCAATGGCCACCTGCAGCTCATCCCGTGTTTTTTTTGGCAGACCATCTGTGTCACCAATGGTGGTCAGTCGTATCTCATTCTTTTGCAGCGTGGGGAGCTCTTGATTGATTGCCGTGACCAGTAACTCCATGAGGGCTTGTACTTCGCTTTCTGGTCTATTCCAATTCTCTGTCGAGAAAGCATAAAGGGTAAGATACTTCACGCCGGCTTCAGCTGCGGCTTCAACGGTGTCTCTAACAGCGTCCAGGGCATTCTGATGGCCAAAGACACGCTCCTTACCCTGTTTTTTTGCCCATCGCCCATTACCATCCATGATGATGGCAATATGCTTGGGTACCGCTTTCGATTTAATTTCCTCCAGTAATTCCACCCTCTTGGATTAACGGGCAAAAGTACAATATTATTCAGGTTGGTAGTGGCAGAGATTTGGGTTCTTGCCTAACCTGATCGACATGGACAAGCCAGCGAAACTGTACCAGTCTTTATCAGTTGGGTTTCCGCGTTGACTTCCCCAGTTGTTTTGTCCATTGTTACCCTGTTCAAAGCTCCTGTTTGAAAGGCCAACAGCTGTGTTATCCATGGAGCCGGGATCTTGTGGGTAGAATCCGGACACATCGTCCAGGTAATCTGTCACAGTTCGTCTGAGACCCCATTCCAATCCAAACAAGACACGATGTGAGAACTTAAATTTAAGCCCAGTCCCAATAATGAAGGCAGTAGATAGTTTTCGATAGGCTATACCTTCGGTTTGAATGCTTTGCAATTCGTATGAGTTGCCGTTTAGGTCTGCCGTTGGGTTAAAGTGAAAGATTCCCAAACCACCAAAGAGGTAAGGGCTGAAATAATCTTCTTTTACAAATGAATGATAATGAAGGAAGTTAAACTCTACCAAAAAAGAACCTTCGATCACTCTGCTTGAGAAGCTCAGGTTTCTGCCCTGATTAACGTTTGAAGATGAAAGGCTATCAGCTCCACTTACATCTCCCATGTACCCTCCAAATCGAAGTGCCCACCGAGAATTTAGGGCTTCACGAAAGTAGATTCCGTAAGCACGATGGGTCATATTGGGGTTAAAGTGTCCGGCTCTGTTAAGTTCTCCCGTATAATAACTACCCCCATAAAAACCACCGATCTCGTGCGTATTCTGAGCACAAAGTGAAAGCGGAATGCTTAAGCTAATGATGATTAGTATGCGCAACAACATATGCATTGAACGCAAATATCGCAGGAAAATTCTAGAAACGCGGTTTAAATGAAGTTCCTTTGATGAACTTGTAGTTGAAAGACATGTTCAGAAAGAAATAAAAGTCCTGGTCCCCAGGATCGCCTCTTCGTTCTCCTGGATCTGTCCACGTTGGTTTTACACCTGGATTTGGGTCTGCTAAAGCAGCTGCAACCTCACCTCTTTCCTGAAGGATCTTATCGTTGTCGAAGTAAAGGGTTGAAACATCATCGAAGTAATCTGTAAAGGTTTTTCGACCACCGTACTCAAACTCGAAGTTGAATTTGTTGCTAAGAGCATATTTGATTCCTACTCCGAAAGGAATCACTGGAGTGATTGGACTGTAAGGTTCACTTCCTGGCATGATGCCCTGACCTTCTGTACCAAGAGGTCGTAGGTTATGCCATGTTCCATTGTATGGACCTTGTGGGTTAAAGAAAGTAAGTCCAGCTCCCGTGTAAAGGTAGATGGAAGTATTTTGGATAATGTTGATCCGCGCTCCTCGAAGACGATAGACGTGACCAAACTTCTCTTTCATCGGGTAGAAACGGATCTGTCCCGATAACTCACCAAACAAGGTTCTTACTTGTAGGTTTCGATTATTTCGGGCGGGGTTTTCAGTGAAATCGTCGTTCGCACTGACATATCCCAACATTAAGTTACCTCCTACTCCGAGATTTTCGGCAAGCATGTAAAGGTATTTACCTTCAATGGCTGCCTGGGTAGCTTGCAGATCTAAATCCTTGTAGAGGTTTGCCGCTTCATCGGGTCCTCCTCCTACATCACCCATCAAGGCAGTAGGCCCAACGCCTATACCGATCTCATTTCTATAGAACCTCCAACGTTGAGAAAAGCTCAAAGTTGGCAGGAGAATCAGGGTGAAAACAATGAATGTTGAAATTCTATTCCTCATCTCGAATTTGCAAATATACATAAGCACTGGCTTAATTCCGAATATCGAGTCCCCAACTGAGTTTTTTTCTGATCGTTTTCAGATAACTCGAGTCTGGAAGCATGGCCAATTTTAGTTTGGCTTCCGCTTTTTTGAGACGAATCTTTATTCCAGCCTCTATGCTTACGTTACGCGAATCTAGTGAAGCTAAGTAAAAGTCGTCGCGTCCTTCGACGTGTAGCACGATTTCTCTATCATCGGGCACAACAATGGGTCGTACATTCAAATTATGTGGCGCGATCGGGGTGATCACAAAGTTTTCACTACCCGGTACAATGATGGGTCCACCACAGCTCAGAGAATAAGCGGTAGAGCCGGTTGGTGTAGCGATTATGAGTCCGTCTGCCCAATAAGAATTAAGGAATTCATCTCCCAGAAAAGCGTGAATAGTGATCATGGAAGAAGAGTCCTTTTTATGCAGTGTGAGCTCATTCAGGGCGAGAGAAGATGGGCTGAAGAGCCCCGGAGGATCGCTTATCTCAAGGAGAACTCGTTCATCGAACTCAAAATCTTTTTTAACTAGAATGTCAATGGCATCTTCAATTTCATCTAAAGAAATGGCTGAAAGGAAACCCAACCTGCCTGTGTTCAGTCCAGCCACGGGAATGTCAAAATGAAGTGCAAATTCAGCTGCCTGAAGCATGGTTCCATCTCCACCTATGCTCACCACCAACTCTGCTTGATCTGGAAAATCATCAAACGAGTGAAAGACCTTGATCTGTGTTTTATCTGTGAAATAGGCCTTGATCTTCGAGTGAAAATCACTGTAGACATAGACTTCAAATTCCTTGGCGAGGATCACATCAAAATAATCCTGAACGGCCCTTGCGTGCTCAGGGTTCACCTCTCTTCCATATACGGCTATGCAACGCATCAGATATTCAGGTATTTCATAAGGGCATCGTATCTGTCCTGCATCATGTCGGCCTGATCGCTCTGATCATAAGAACTCACTACTTTATAGTTGAAGCGCTCAAATGATTGTACGATGGGTTGAATGTTACTCTTATTGATCTTTAATGTGAGTTCAATAACACTGGCATCCGGGTTTCGCGTGATGATGGACCCAAGAATGATCGCGTTGTTGTTCTCCACAATTCTCGCGATCTGTGATAGGCTGAGATCGCGTATCTGCATCTCCATCACGATGATGCCTCCTTTGGATTGCACCACAGGCATTTCAGAAATGACTTTCATGAGTTGATGCACAGAGATACAACCCATAAAATTTTCACTTTTAGCATTGAGCACCGGAATGGTGGTCAATTCATGGTCGTTCATGATACGGATCACTTCAAAAAGGTGATCCAAATGTGTGACACTGATGGGCGTATCGGCTACCAGCAGATCCTGAACTTTCGTTGCGTCCAGGTTGTTCATTAATTGATTCTCACTGATGATTCCCTTGAGACGCTTGTCGTGCACCACTGGTAAATGCATCACTTTATGTTCATCCATCAAAGTAATGGCGAGGTCAACAGAATCTGTTGGCTTCAAAGTGGTGAGCTCATCGAGATTGAGTTCTTCAGCGAGCATAGTATGTATTTAAAAAGCTTCTCAAGCGGATAAGTTTACCTTTGGCAATCGACCAAATATAAGTTTTTTAGAAGATGACCAAACTTAGCGTCAACGTCAATAAAATAGCCACTTTGCGCAACGCAAGAGGGGGGAATATACCAGATGTTCAGAAGCTTGCAGCATCCTGTGAAACTTTTGGAGCTGAAGGGATAACCGTACACCCCCGCCCCGATGCGCGACATATCACCTACGAGGATGTGGTATTGCTCGGAAAACAGCGTAAAACAGAATTTAATGTTGAAGGCTACCCAGGTGATGATTTCCTGGATCTCGTTGAAGATGTGCGTCCAGATCAGGTTACACTGGTTCCGGATCCGCCAGATGTATTGACCTCAAATGCCGGCTGGGTGGTTAGTGAGAACATGGAATTCCTAAGCAATGTGATCGAACGCCTGAAATCGAAGGACATGCGCGTATCTATTTTCATGGAAACGAATCTGGCTGAGATCGCGCTGGTACCTGATGTTGGTGCAGATCGGATCGAGTTATATACGGAGGCTTACGCCGACAATTATGGGGATGATAAAGAACAGGCGATCAAACCCTATTTAGAAGCTGCTGAATTAGCCAATAAACTTGGTCTGGGAATCAATGCAGGACACGATCTGAGTTTGGGAAACCTGCGTTACTTCTCGATGCATATCCCAGAATTGTTGGAGGTTTCGATAGGTCATGCCTTGATTGCTGATGCATTGTATTTTGGGCTTGAGAATACCATCAATATGTACAAACACCTTTTGAAATAGTGAAGCTGAATTACAAGATCCTTGGGCACCATGAGGAGGTCCTGGTTGTGCTCCATGGCTTGATGGGTATGCTCGATAACTGGCATGGTCCCGCCAGGGAATATGCTGAGCATTTTACGGTCTATTTGGTTGATGCCAGAAATCACGGTCATTCCGAGCACTCACCCGATCTCAATTATGAGGTGATGATGGATGATCTATATGATTTTCTTGAAGATCACGGACTTGAAGGTGTGAATTTGTTGGGTCATTCAATGGGAGGAAAAACGGTTATGAAATTTGCTCAGAATTTCCCGGAATACGTGAGAAAGCTAGTGGTAGCTGATATTGCGCCCAAAGCCTACCCCGTTCATCATCAAACAATCCTCAAAGCTTTAAAGTCTGTCGATTTTTCAATTGTAGATCGCCGTTCTCAGGTTGAAGAGCAGCTCAAGGAGTATATTCCAGAGTGGGGTGTAAGGCAGTTTCTGTTGAAGAATATCTATTGGAGGGAGAAGGCAAAGCTAGATTATCGATTTAATCTTGATGCGATCGAAAACAACATCGAAAAGATGGGTGAGGAGATCGCTGATCAAATTTTTCGCGGACCTAGCCTCTTTCTTCGAGGCTCAGAATCAGAATATATTCAAGATTCCGATTGGTCGGATATTGAACTGATGTTTCCAGAAGCCAAGCTCGAAAGCATCAAAGGTGCAGGACATTGGTTACATGCCGATAAGCCTGATGAGTTCAATCAGAAAGTGATCGAATTCCTAAAGGATTAATCAAAGTCGAGGGTCAGGCGATACCGCAGTACCCTGCCATTGCCCGCATCAGCAATATAAATGATCCTGCTGAGATAGGCAACGCCCATGGGGTCGTTGAACTGTCCAATTCCGTTGCCTGTTCCTCCAAAAGACGCCAGCACGTGCTTTTGAGAACTTGCTGCAGCCGGCGGCTTGATTCCTTCCAGTCCAGTATTTGTGAATTGATAAAGTGAATCTCTTTCGCTGTCGACCACAAAGATGTAGTTGGTTCCATCTCCGGTGTATGCAAGCCCTTCAGGATTATCAAAGCGATTTGGAGTATATAGGAATCGTTCCGCCTGACTGGTATCTCCGGTGATCAGGGGTTCTACATTGTAAACACTACCATCAACACTTTCCACAAAGGAAATATACTGAACCTTGAGTGCGGTTTCGTCACTTTTTGAGGCGAAGATGAAGTCTCGGCTATTGGTAAAATTAAAGGCTTGTGGGGGCTGAGCAAGCGTAACGATCGCAGCGGGATCCTTGAAGTACTCCCTCTCGATACCCGTGGGCGCCTGAACAATGATCGGGGAGAGGTAGTCGTCTTCTCCGATACCTTCAACTCCCAGTCGATCAGCGTACTGTTCGCTGGCAATCAAAATCACTTTATCGTCACTCGACCTGGGGCCGTCTTGAGCAACATAGTATGAGTTGTCTCCTAGTGTGGCAAGCGAAGTAAATTTGACCTCAGCATCATTAAAGCTAAAGGTACTCTTAAAGTAGAAGGGATTGAGCACAGCTAGTTGGAGCTGAGCAGAGGGAAGCTGCAAAACCCATTTCTTTTCATGTTGATTCGGTAGATGCAGGACAAAGAGAAAACGCTGTCGATCGGACTTCCGCCTACTTGCACACGAAGCGTGGTATCATAGGTGCCGATCGCCAAAAGGTCTAGTTTTCGGTCTTGTGCAACGGCCTGGAGTCCCGGGACATTAAGGCGATTGAGCTCTCTACCAGATTGATCGAGCTGAATGATCTCTTCTGTGCCTTGATCCACTACATAGATCAACTCATCATAACCCGCAAGAACATCTGTTGGATATGCGAAATTATCAAGCACTGGAAGAATAGGGACATAGGCGATATTTCTATCTTGAAATACAGGCTTATCGATAAAGTCCAGATCGGTCTTCTTGCCAAAATAATCTTCGCAAGACACTAGTGTCAGACTTAACAAGATCAGGGTCGATATGAACTTCCAGTTAATCACGCGCTATAGCTTTATAAAAATGAAAAGCAACACCAATGGCATGCTGTACCCCCATAAATTCGGTAAGGTTCATTGCGTAATTGATGTAAAGTGGATTATTAGAAATATTTGTTCTGTAGCCCAAGCCAAAGGCGGGAAGGGTTTGTCCTTTTAGGTTGACTTTATATCCGGCTCTTGCAAATACCAGGTCCTTGTAATTGTACTCTGCTCCAAAGCGAAGGTTTTCGGCATTATCATTAGGGTGATTCAATTGCAGGGCCACTCTTAAACTATGGTCATCTGTTTTCCAGGGAACAAGCGAGAGCCCGAGTTTAAAGGTCGTTGGCATATTGTAGATGTCAGGGCTCACAGAAGTGTCACGGTTAAAATCGAGCATGTAGAAGTCGCCATTGATACTCGATTTGCCACCGAAGTTTTGGACAAATACGGCAAATCTCAGATCCTTAAAATCTGTTTGATAGAGAAAGCCAAGATCAGCAGCTGCATTGTGACTTCGGTATTGAGCTATCTGCTCATTCAGATATTTAATACCTACACCAAAGCTGAAATTATCAGAGAACTCTTTTGAGTAGTTGAACATGAGCGCCGTATTGGTGACATAAAAAAGCTCTCCGGTTCCGTTAGGTTGAAATTCTGTACGAACGTCCATGGCGCCTGAATTCAACATGTTCACTGAAAATCCAAACCCATTTGTCCCCTTGTTATAGTTTCCACTGAGATAGGATTGATGCATGTCCCAGCCATAAGCATAGTTTCCAACCGCAATGTTGTTTTCCCGGTTTCTGATGAGTGAAGCCGGATTATTGATGGCACCAAATGCATCGTTGGTTAAGGTCACAGAAGCTCCACCCATTCCAACAGAACGGGGATTTACATCCGTCTTCAGAAATGAATATGCTGCAATACCTGCCCTTTGTCCACCCAGATTAGGAAAGAGCTGTGCTTTCAGGTTGGTGCTGAACAAAAGCAAGATGATGATATGTAGCTTGATCATTCTCATCAGAACCTGAATTGCAATCCAAACAGAATTTGTCGGGGTGCCCTCCATCTAGCAGGATTGGTAGGAGGAACTCCATTGTCTTCCGGGTCGTTGATCTTCGGATCTCTCCACCGCTCTGGCACATCATCACCTTCTCGGTAGGCATCTCCTGTCACAGGATTCACGATCAAGGCATTGAAGTTGTTGAATATGTTTCTGAATTCAACTGAAAGTGAGAATCCGCTGCTTCCTTTGATCACAAAATCTCTGCTTATCTTCAGATCCGACCAGAACCAGGGCTTGGCGATCTCCTCTCTTGGAAGGTCATTACGAATGGTATAAATATTTCGTCCCAGATCATTGGTCTCCTGGAATTCAACTGGAGTATATCTAAAACCAGATTTATAGTTACTCGAGAAGTATACCCTGAAACCCGTTGTTGGAATGGGTCCGATCTTCAGACTGCTATCACCCGTAAAAATGACGGCTCCTTTGAGGTCCCAGGGACGATCCCAGGCCAGCGGTCGTTCTTTGGTGTTGTCAACAAAACCCTGATCTCTCAGCTGCAACAATCCTTCGCGAGCAGTATTTGATTTTCCGGTAGCAGATTGGTAGGCACCATTGAACATCAACCTGAAATACTTGGCAATTCTAAGGGCAATACCCAGTTCAACTCCTATGATCCGAGCATAGTCCTGATTGAAATAGAGTGTTCTGTCGGTAAACCTTCCAGTTTGGTCACGGATGTTCACCGTACCCGGGACGATATAATCATACTTATCGTTATTGTAAGCCGTTAGTGTTACTCCGATATCCTTTGTGATCTGATTCTTGATTCCGATCTCATATGAAACCGTGGCTTCAGGTTTGAGAATAGGATTTCCTACTGTGGCAAGGAAAGAGCGATCGAGGAAATCGGGGTCTAAGCCAGCATAGATAAAGCGAGGGTGAGGCATCTGCATAGCGTGTCCGTAGTTAAAGAAGAGCACATTGTTCTCTGTAACCGGGAAGGAGACATTCACTCTAGGTAAGAGTCTGCCTTTAAAACGTCGACCAAAAATGGGCAATGATCCTTTCTCATATTCTGTACGAGCCAGATCCACAATTGGAGCATTGGGGTCGTTCACCGCATCATCGATCAATTTTCCATAAGCCCAATAGTTAAATCGAAGGCCCAAGGTGGCATTGATGCCTTTATAGTTCAGTTTATCCTGAACATAAAGGCCTCCCTGTGCAGGTCTAACTCTCCAGATCTCGTTGGATGAACCAATGCTGATGGATGGGGTAGATTCATTTTCGTTGATCTGTATTGGAGCTCCTACCCAGGGACGCGATACATCAGCCCACTGATATTCGAGCTCTTTGTGCTCAAAACCACCTTGAATTTCATGAACCTTGTTCTTTGGGTAGTAGCTCAATCTGGCCTTAAGGGTATATTCCTGGGCATAGTGGTCGTGCCACACCGTGGAGATCCCTCCATTGTTCACCAATCCAGGCCCCGGAAGGACAAAGACCGCATCATCATCTGGGTTAAAAAGTCCAACGGGATCGGAAACGATCGACCTTGGATCATAGATCTGATCTACGGTTTCTGATCTGAATGGTCGTCCATTTGCATCTGCTCTCAAATTGGTGAACAAGCGACCCAGACTAACATTCAGGTTGGTGTTGTTATTGAAGAAGTGGTTGGCGTTGATCGCAGTCAGGTTGGAGTGATGGGTATAGGTAGTGGCATTATCTGGATTCAGGCTGAAGCGATATTGGAGTCCAGGTTGCACGATGGCATCAAATCCCACGATCTGCAGTGACCGTGTATTTTGGTTGATGGCCAGTGAATGTTGATTCGTGAATGTAAACTTGGTTCCTGGCTTTACCTGATAGGAGAGTTTGAATGTATGCGACCATTTGTTGTTTTGTCGGGGTGCCCAAAGGCTGTCGTTATCTGGAAAAAGACTTGAGTGAAGCTGATCAGCAAAGATGCGATAGTAGTCATCAGAAAGTCTGGCATTAACACTGTTGAATACCCTGAGTTTCTTTTTGGTGAATGGTACTGGTCCGCCCGCAGAAAGGGTCACGATATCCGTATTCCATGAAGCTCCTTCGTTTGGAGCAATTCCCAAATTATCTCGTTGCCAGTTACCACTGAAGGCCCATTTTTCTCCTCCTTCTCTGATCTGTGTAGAAATGATTCCTCCGGCCCCTCCACTAAATTCCGCTCCAGCGCCTCCTGTGATGAGGTTAAGGTTGCCAATAGACCCTGAGGCGACCTCCACTCCAAAACCAGTTCCCGAAAGCGGATCCTGAGCGCTGATCCCATCAACGATATACTGCGTTTCATAGTTCCTTGATCCGCGCACATTGATCCCATCAGGAGTTTGATTCACACCGGCCTGCATACTGACGATCTCCTGAACATCTCTCATATTCATCTGCTCAATATCCTCTTCAGATATCTTCACCTCTGAGGATGCTTTTTCGAGGTTGATCAGGCTTTTTTCACCTACCACTACCACTTCTTTGATAGAGGTCGATCGTGTTTGCATGCTGGCGTTAACAGTGACGCTCTGACCCTTTTTAACCCGAACCCCATTCACTATGACATCAGCATACCCGATAAAAGAGAATTTAACGCTGTAATCCCCTGGTTTTACACTCTTCAGCTCGTAATTACCATTGATGTCTGCTGTAGTTCCAAGATAGGTTCCAACCACAACCACCGTTGCCCCAATGAGTGTTTCGCCGGTAGCCTTATCGGTGATCTTCCCTTTGATGCTTCCATTCTGGGCGAATGTTGCCAGACTCATCAAACAAAGTATTATGGTCAATAATCGTTTCACCAGTTGAAGTCTCTGTTTAGTACCTTATCGAAAAGGTCGGTCATTGCTGCCGGTCGCCCATTCAATTTTTGAAGCTCTACGCTGAAGAATACCTGAATCACATTTCCATTTCTCAGTCTTCTTGCAGCGATCACATCGGGACCGGTCCATGGAGGACGAATTTCCAATTGTCCTCGATAGAGTGCTTCGGCATCCGCAGTTAGGTTAAATGGATCAAGTCCAGTAATGATCCTGCTTGCCTGAATAGTATCATAGCTGCTATTCCCAGGTAGGATCAGGCTATCTGGATTAAGTATGGCATAACCTTGAGAGGATTGGGAGATTGACTCCATGGGCAAGGTTTCAAAGAGTGCTGAGTTTGGTGAGAAATCGTTGGGGAAGATTGCATTGACCCAGGCTTTACCATTGGCATCCAAAAATTCCTGTAGTGCTGGAGCTGCAGCTTCAAGTATCAGTTGTTCTTGCTGTGTTTGCGCATCTTCAAAAAGGGAGTTTTCAGTGAAAATGAGCAGCTTATCATATTGTTTGATCAACAAATTAAATGTTGGATTCCAGTATTTTGGCTGGTTAACTCCATTGTCAACATAATAGTCGATGAGATCATAATTTGGGTAGCTAGAATTCAGGTTGTCCACATAAAAGGATTTGGCAGTATTGTGGGCAGCGATCACTAGAAGATCGGCGTCTACCGACTTCAGGTAAAAGCTTTCGCTGGTATCCACCAGGCTTTCCGATCCGGCAATATCCCTTGCTTTCACATAAACGGTGTTGGTGTCGTTTACCCTCAAGCCATCGATCAAGGCAGCTTCAGGCTCATTGCTTCCAAAATATACTTCGGCTGGACCTGCACCTGTGCGGCTTGGATCATCAGCGATCAGGCTTATAAAGTTTTGATCTGGACCTATTTCGTACCAATCCCCTTCATTGACCTTAACAAAGATCTGGTTGATCGTTTGATCACCATCTACATCAGTTGCTGCCCAGGAAAGGGATGCAACTGCCCAAACGGTATCCTGAGGCATGAGTCGAGCATTAAAATCGACCAATGGTGGCGTATTCTTAACAGGAACGATCAGTTGCGCTGGTTCAGGATCTGTAAGTCCTTCTCCATCAATTGCTCTGACCCTGAAGTCAATATCGACGGTGTCAGACCCGGCACTTATACTGAATATGAAAGTGCTGTCTTCCTGCTCAGTATTGAACCAATTGATGCCACCATCTATCGATAGATCATAGGATGAAATGTATCCATCAGCATCAGAGCCATACCAGTTCAGCTTCACGGTAGAATTCAAGCGTGACTCGCCAGATAAATTGATCTCCTTGATGGAGATATAGGTATCCGGAGCCTGATTCGCTTGTTTTTCTCCTTTATTGCAGGAAAAGCCAAAAGGAACTAGGGCGATGATGATGAGTAATCGTTTCATCAAGAAAAAAATGGCCAGGGTTTTACCCCCGGCCAATCTGATTTTGTTATTCTACAATGACTTTTTCTGTACCCATATAGGTCTCATTTTCATCATATAAGCTGATGAAATAGCTACCTTTTCCGAGGGTGTTCAAATAAAGCTTTGAGTCCTCTTCTTTTGTGATACGCTTGAATAATTCTCTACCTTGAATATCTTGAATCAAGATCGTATGCGTAGCACCGTCCATATCAGTATCGATGGTGATCTCATTATTCGTTGGAATCGGATACACCTCAAACGCATTGTTTTGAGTTGTCCACAGCATCTCCTGAATGTTGGTTGTATTGGTGTCATTTCCACCTGAAGTATCAGGAAGCATTAAATTGATGCCAATAAAATCATCGTTATTTCTCGGAGAAAGCTTAAGATTTCCAAAGCTGTAATACATGTTCCCGATCAGGGTATCCATGTTCACTGTATCGCTAATGATCAAACCTGGAATCAATAGATTTGATAGATAGCTTGAGTCATTTACATAAGAAACATTGTATGAACTGAATGCAGAACCCGTCTTTCTACCGGTGATCACTCTACAACCACTATTAGGATCAAACGGATCACGCCCAACTCTCCATTCCGCAAAGTTACTAGGAGCGTCAGCATTTGCTTCAACAACATGAACCTTTCCTCCACCAAGGCTAGTATCCTCATTGATCAAGCCGATAAGCATTCCTTCAAATTGCTCATTACTTGAGAAGCTGTAGCTAGTGAAGGTGTCAGGAGCAAGATAAAATGGTTCAATTGTTCCGCTTCCAGCATTGGTAATATTTGAAATGCTTTCAAGTCGGGTGTGACCAAATGATTCTCTTACAGTACCCGTTACTTCAACTTTATCGCCACGGCTAAGGTTAGCTAATCCAGCATTTTGCGTGAGCAGTATTCCGGACCATCCACCAAGGCTGTTCTCATCCTGAATGTAAACATAACCCAGGTCACCTTGCTGTGCTGAAGCAGTTACCACCCCAGTTACAGTTACCTCTGAGCCAGTGAATGGACTGTTTCCATTGCTGTATGGAGTATATTGGATATCGTAAATGGTTAAACCATTATCGCGTACACGATACATGTAGCTATTTTGAGTTGGATCAGTACCTGGCAGGCCTGTGGTATTTGTACTATCATCAGTTGCTGTGAGATACCAGCGAACAAAAGTTCCGTCAGAAAAAGATGGAATTGTTGCGCTGTATGTGCTACCAGAGGTGTTACTCATGGTTACAGCGGTGAAGTTGGTATTGCTCACATCAGTACCCGTATTGTAATAAAGTGTGGCACTTGCGATAGAACCATCGAGGTCAACAATATCAGCGGTAACAGTAACCGATTGAGAGCTCGTTGGGAGGTCGGGGTTCTTGGTCACATTAGAAATTCTAGGAGCAGAAGGCCCATATACATAATGTGAAGGCTTAAATGGGTTCATCTCAAATCCAATACCCGATCCACCTGGGCAGTTGTTCAACTCATGCTGAAGTATGCCAGAAATGAAGTTAAACTGGTCACCTACTGATGGAGGAGAAAAGCTTCCGTTTCCTGTTCCATCTGGGAAAGGATAAGAAGGAAGTTTTTGAACTTTGAACCAGTCTCCAACTCTGATGAAGTTACCCTGATCGTCGTTGACGTTAAACGAAACTCTATTGCCAGAGAAGAAATCTACGGAGATCACCTCAAGGTCTTCCAAGGTTACATAGGCGCTTTCCCACTCCTCACCATCTACCAGGTTGTTATTTCCCTGATTGTCGTTGAGCTCACTTAGTGGAATAGTGTCGATCGTTAAAGCATTCCCTGTGCTTTCTACAACAATAGCATCATTGATTTGAAGGGGGGTGACCTGAGTTTGTCCCTGATATTCATTCACAGTTCCTGTAACCCATACTTCCCAACCTTCAAAAAGGTCGACCATTTCAGTGGTGTATCCGCTTCCATCGCCATCGCGAAGTGCGATACCACTCCATGGACCACCGCCCACGCGCTGGATATTGATGTTGTGACTACCTGAACCGTACTGGTCACCATCAAACATGACGATACCCCTAAAGGTTACGGTGTCTCCAAGTCGAGGAGATTGCTCAATACAGTTACCGAGGTCGGCAGCTGTTAGATAGTTAATGCTGTCAATAGCTACCGTGTCTGATTGTGCAAAAGCACTCGTGACACTGAACAGCGCAGCAAATAGAAAAGTGTAGAGATGTTTCATAGTATTCATGATTTATTTGATGATTGCAAATTTTCCTTTTTTGATGACTCCGGTATCCAGATCCTCCACGGAGAATAAATAGATACCTCTTGATATTAATTGTTGATCAGCCGAGAGAAGGTCCCAGGAATGTTCGCCTCCAGAAAACACGGTTCTACTCGGATCACTGTACTCCGAAAACCAATCGATGTCTTCCCCTGTATAGTTCTCGTTATGGGTAAACTCATCGATAAGATCTCCTGCTGAATTGAATATTCTCACAGCGCAGCGCTTTGGAAGATTGGCAAAAGTAATTCTGCGATCTTCCTGACTTGTGCCTATGCCTTCCCAGGCGGCACTCAAATAGTATGGGTTTGGATATGCATATGGTTTTAGGTTATTGAGTGAGTCGCGAGTGTCTCTATCAAAGAAATTATTGACACGGGTTCCTATTGGGGTGTTGTAATAGCTCTGTTCGGTTTTACCTGGGAATACCCTGAAGAGACTCACCAATGGGCTCGTTTCAAGCGACTCCAAATTATTTTGTGGATCTCCCCGGTCAAATGCGGTCACTGCGGCGATATATTGCCAACCCGGAATCACATTCTCAAAGGTGTATTTGTAGTTGTATACCAAAGAGTCTCCTTCAAAGGTCTTAGGCTCTTCAAGTACGACATCCTCAAATCCGGTATTAAAAAAGAGCTGGTTGCCTTTTTTGTCATATTCAGCGGCTAAATTCAATTCTTCTCTGATCTCCGCAGCATCTGGTCTGACGTCAAAACCTAGTTTGGTGATGTAAAGGCGATAACCCTCAAAATCCTCCTCTAGCGAAATAGGGTCTATTGAACTTTCAGCATTGTTGGTCCAATAGATCTCAATCGTGGTATCGTTAGCTTCAACTCTGGTTAATGGGATATCCGGTGGCGATGGCAAGGTGAAACGGGTAAGTTCTCCATCACCATTGCTGTCTTCCCCTTCATCGAGGATACCATTAAAGTTCACATCTTCTCCATTATAAGCTGTTTGAGCCCAGTCGGCATTTCTGATGAAGATGCTTTGTTGAGTGGGGTTATTATCTCCGTTGGGTTTTCCATCTTCAAGCTTTTTCCCCAGCACAATGGCAAAGGCAATATTGATCTCATCTCCAGGATTTATTCTTGGGAAGGGTCCGACGGAAACAAGGTCGGCCCGATTACCAGCATTGTTCAATTGTTCAACTAAAGAAGACCCATCGGGATTAGGCTTAGGAGGCCATGCAGCCAAACGATTCATTCCATTGGTCATTTTCTGATAGCGCTGATTGTCGTTGGTTGGAATAAAGAAAACAGGGTCGCTGCTGTTATTGAAGATCCAGGCATTGTAATGATCCTTAAAGCTAGTGTCGATCCTTGGGTGAAAAAACTCACCATTCATTTCTGCGCCGAGGAATTTTTGTCCGATATAACTATCTGTGAATCCTACATCTCCAGAGTGGTCATAGCAATAAGCGAGATCCAAAGAGTCGATATATCCATTTCCGCCTTTGTTGTAAAATGCGCTTCCACCACTACCGGCAGGGGTTACCCGCGTACTTCGCACAACCGTATTGTTCCACAATGCGATATGGGCATCGTCAATATAATCTGGACCATCATTCTTTATGGTATAGTTCAGTAGCACAAAGAAATCTGAGAACGCATAATTCCAATTATAGCTTTCCAGATGTATGGCAAGGTTTAATGGGTTATCATGACTTTGAATTTGAATATTGGTTCCTGGAACAACCCGATTCTTATCACTGAAATCCATCACAAAATCCTCATGAGAAATCGCTTTAGGGTCATAATTGGGTGAGTTGAAGAAGTTGGACCTGGTTCGAATACCTTCCCCGATCTCCGTGGTCATTTCATAGCCTGCGGAGCCGGTAGAATACCCCTGTGGATTATCGTAGGCAGAAGTGGATACCGCCGTTAGCGAACCATTGATCAGACCCCCTATCCAAATACCCCCTTCAAATAGATGTTCAATTTGTGAATTTCTTGGGTATTCGCAAGAGGGGCTCCCATCATCAAAGGATCCTCTGAATGCGTTTCCTATGGTTCCAAAGCTATTAACGGTTAAACCCACATTACTTACGCTGGTCACTCGCTCCGTTTCAACCTGAGCCTTCAGTGAATGAACACTTGCAAAGAGAGAAACAACAAAGCAAAGCCCCATCAATCTCTTCATAGCTGAGGTAAGATCTTAAGGGTTTTACTTACTGACTGATCTGAACTTATTCGACAGATCAAAATGCTGTTTGATGCCGGGAACTCAATCAGTTTTTTTCCTGAAGCCGAAAAGTTTTCGCTTTTCATCAATTGACCATTGAGGTTAAAAAACTCGATCTTAATATCCGAAGACCTATTGGAAATTTCTATTCCCTTATTCAATACCCTATAATCGATCTCATTTCTTGGCTTCACTCCAGCAACGTCTTTTACTTCTACTTCCAGTTCCATCATAACAGGAAGGTGGTCGCTCATATCGTAAAGTGCCTGAATGACAATTGAATTATAACTAGAGTTAGCAGGGGAGATCAAGCTTCCGTTAAACCTTTGGGCATCCTGACCTACGGCTTCATATGAGTCTGCTATGTAGCTCATTCCACTGGAGTCTTCCTTCAGGTCATTACTCATGAGTATGAAATCAAAGCGATCGTCCATGCCTCCGCCAGCTCCGCAAGAGCCGGAAGTGCGGGTAGACTGTGTATGATAGGCCTTGAATGTACCGTTGTTGCTCCAGGATCCAGGCTGATCTATTGGGTCCACTAGTGAATATTCATCATTGGAGTTTGCAATTAGATTTTGATAAGCACTTGAGCCACTGCCATCAATGTTTAGGTCTCCGCATAAAACAACATTCCCATTGAGTTTTTCATCTGCCAAATATTTTGCAATGGCATAAGTCTCATTCTCTCTTTCTGAAGCAACTCCAGCATTTAGGTGGCAAACGATAACGCTCAGCTTGATGCTATCCATGTGGCTAGATAAGTTGGGATCCTTGTAGTAGAGGTGATAAATGTCGATCTGCCGGGTCAGCGTCGAGTTATTTCGGCCCTGGGTGATATGATCCTGGCCGATCAGTCCTAATTTGTTGCTATTGTAGAACAGCATATTGCAAATGCTTGAACTTACATTGTTGCTAAAAGTGGCTTGCTCGTAATAACTGCGACCGCTTTTATTGAGACTATTTTGAACGATTCTTCTCGCATAAACATTGTTGCAACCCATTTCATTGACGGTAAAGATGTCGGGTAGTAGGACATCGATGATCACATTCAGATCGCCGTCCTTGGTGCTTAAATTATTGTTGCTCGTAGTGCAGTTCCCGAAATAATTACCGTACTGCAATATGTTGTAATGCATCAATTTAAGCGTATCGGTGGAACTCGCTATGGAGAACAAGCCCACCGTCTGCAGTAAAAATGTGAAAAGCAGTCCTTTATACATTTCTCGGCGCGAATTTACCACGGAATCTCATTCAAGAGTAAATTGACCTGCTTTATTTACGATTTAGTAAAGTCATTTTTCGAAAAGCGAGATCAGTCCCTACCATTTAACAAATGCTATTTTTGGGGCTCAGCTTTCTGAATAACTTCATCGATATTTTTAGATATTGTCTGATTCAATTGTCATAATCCCCACCTACAACGAAAAGGATAACGTTGAGCGCATGATGCGCAAGGTGATGAGTCTGGAAAAGGATTTTCATGTTCTGGTCATTGATGATGGCTCTCCGGACGGTACAGCTGATATTGTTAAAACGCTGATGGAGGAATTTCCTGGGCGCATCTTTCTTGAACAACGAATCGGTAAACAGGGTCTGGGTACGGCCTACATCCACGGATTCAGATGGACCATGGATAAGCCATACGAATACATCTTTGAGATGGACTGTGACTTCTCCCATAATCCTGACGACCTCGTACGCTTGTACAAAGCTTGTGCTGAGGATGGTGCCGACATGTCCATTGGCTCGCGTTATGTTAAGGGAGGTAAAGTAGAGAATTGGCCGCTTAGAAGGGTTTGGATGTCTTATTATGCTTCCGTTTATGTGCGTCTCGTACTTGGGATCAGCATTAAGGATACCACAGCTGGCTTTGTTTGTTATCGAAGAAAGGTGCTGGAGGCGATCGACCTGGATAAGATCCGATTCATTGGCTATGCTTTTCAGATCGAAATGAAGTATACCGCCTTAAAACACGGTTTTAAGATCAAAGAAGTTCCGATCACATTCATCGATCGGCAATTTGGTGAGTCGAAGATGTCTACCAAAATATTCAAGGAAGCATTTCTCGGAGTATTAATTATGAAAGGAAAACAATTGTAATGAAGACACTGATCAAGAATGCACAGATCGTAAATGAGGGAAAGAATTTTAAGGGATATGTCAGGTTCGAGAATGATCTGATCACAGAAGTAAGGGAAGGAGACCCTGAAGTTCAAAATGGAGAGGAGGTCATTGATGCTGAAGGACTTCACCTGATCCCAGGAATGATCGATGACCAGGTTCACTTCAGAGAGCCGGGCTTAACACATAAAGCAGAGATCTATACCGAAGCAAAGGCAGCTGTGGCAGGAGGGATCACCTCTTATATGGAGATGCCTAATACTGTTCCGCAAGCGCTCACGCAGGAACTTCTTCAAGATAAATACGATCGAGCTGCGGAGGTATCGCTGGCAAACTACAGCTTCTTTATGGGTGCTTCCAATGACAATTTGGATGAGGTGCTAAAAACAGATCCAAAGAGGGTTTGTGGACTTAAGATCTTCATGGGGGCCAGTACCGGGAACATGTTGGTGGACCGTCGCGAAACACTGGAAGGAATTTTTGGTGGCTCAGACATGCTTATTGCCACGCATTGTGAAGATGAAGATACCATTCGGGCAAATAGCGCCAAAGCTAAAGAGAAGTGGGGGCCAGATGTGCCGATCGAGCAGCATCCTATCATTCGAAATGCGGAGGCCTGCTACAAATCTTCATCAATGGCTATTGAGTTGGCCACAAAACACGATGCGCGTTTACACATTCTGCATATCTCCACTGCAAAGGAAACAGAGCTATTCAGGAACGATATCCCGATGGAGGAAAAGCGCATTACTGCTGAAGCCTGTATTCATCATATGTGGTTTACCGATGCGGATTATAAGACAAAGGGAAGTCACATCAAGTGGAACCCCGCTGTAAAGACAGCCGGTGATCGAGAAAAGATCAGAGAAGCGGTTATTTCTGGGAGAATTGATGTTATTGCCACAGATCACGCACCTCATACGCTAGATGAAAAAGCGAGAACCTATTTTAGGGCACCCTCAGGAGGACCGCTGGTTCAGCATGCATTGCCAGCACTATTTGATCTTTATCATCAAGGTATTTTTGATCTGGAAATGATCGTAGATAAGACAAGTCACAAGCCAGCGATCATGTTTGATATCCCCGACCGTGGCTTCATTCGCGAAGGCTACAAAGCGGATCTCGTGCTTGCAGATCTCAATAGTCCCTGGACCGTGACCAAATCCAATATTCTTTATAAATGTGGCTGGTCGCCATTTGAAGGACATGAGTTTGGGTCACAAATTATAGGAACATACGTTAACGGGCATAAAGCTTATTGGAAAGGAGAATTTGATGAGACCAGGAAAGGCGAGCGTCTTTCATTTGATCGCTAGCATTAGCCTTCTGTTATTGTTGGCATGTTCTGAAAAAAAGGAAATGCCCGCGGAGATCATGAAAATGGAAAACATGATCCAAATTCAGGCGGATGTGGAGTTGATTGAATCGTATTTGATCACGGTCCGACTGAAAACGGAACGCGATTCTGTAGCTGTGATAAAGTTTAATGAACTCTATGAAAAGCATGGCATAAGCAGAGAAGACTATCAGCGCAGCCTGCAGTATTATCGCGATGATAAGGTGCTTTTGAGGGAACTCTATACCAAGACCCTGGAAAAATTAAAGCGAAGAGAAACGGAGCTCAAAGCACAAAAGGACTCATGAATGCTCCTTTTTGAAGATCTCTGCAGTGTATTGAACAGCTTCAGAGATAGGAATGAATTCGTAGTTCAGGTCTTTCTTCACTTTTTCGTTGGAGAATTTGATCTCTCTAAACCCGTTTTGTGCAGTTTCTCGTGTGATGAAAGGCGTATTTCCTGCAAAGAAACTTCTGATGTTCTCTGCGACCATGGCAAGATTTGCCATCCAGCGTTTAGCAGCAATTTTTGGAAAGGGTTTATTTAGCTCAGAAGCGATCTGCTTAAATAAATCCTGAAAATGCATATTCTCTGCGCAAATGAGATAACGCTCATTAGTCACATCAGAAAAAGCGAGTTTGATCATAATGTTGACCACATCCCTCACATCTACAAAAGCGTTACTTCCTGGAGTATAGAATTTGAGTCCATTGTTAATCCTACTAAAGATCAGCGGGCTGGAAGAGTTCCAGTTGCCCGGACCAATCACAATCGACGGGTTGACAATGGCTATCTTGAGGCCTTCTTCTGAGGCGCGCCAAACTTCTAGTTCAGCCAGATGCTTGCTTAAGCCGTAATTAGAATTGCCAGCGTCTTTAGTCCATTTGTCCAATTCGGATATTGGCTCGCTGTGGGCCTGATTTCCAATGGCAGCTGTAGAGCTGACGAATACAAACTTCGTGACTCCATATTCCAGTGCCAGGTTGCAAAGATATCGGGTACCGTGAATATTGATCCGCTTCATTTTTTCCGAATCATTGGAGAAGAAGGAAACCATGGCGGCACAGTGGAAAATGGTTTCAACTCCCTTAACAGCTTCTCTCATGGATTCAATATCAAGCAGATCGGCATTGATCCATTCTATCTGATCAAACTCTCTTAGTCTGCCGAAACTTCGTTGAAAATGACGCTTTATGACACTGAGGTCAGACTTGTCTCTTTTGATCGAACGACATTTATGGCCTGCCTTTACTAACTCAGCCAATAAATGCGAGCCGATCAAGCCCGTTCCTCCAGTAACCAAAATCATGCTTCAAGTTTAGTATAAAAGACAATAGGAGTAGGTTTAATGTTTTTCGCTAGCCGCCATGATTAACTTGAAACTTCGAAGTGGTTTATGGATATTGGTTTAAGCACAAGCCCCCAAACCGCTATCCTCCAACCCCTGACCCCTGACCTCTGACCTCCGACCTCTGACTCCTTTTCTCCGCAAAGCTTCGAAGAGCAAAGCCATCTCCCAATTTTTCCTAACTTTAGAGTCTAACAATCTTAAAATCAACACTATTATGAAAAACTCAATCAATATTTTTGGAATAAAAATGGGGGGGGTAGTTCTTCTGAACCTCTTGTTATCAATGCCTTTCAGTAGCTTGAAAGCGCAAAACTGGAATGGTACCA
>CBFHWY010000030.1:0-11529 GCA_965659675.1 Salibacteraceae bacterium
CACTTTCTATTATGACAATCAGGCGCTTCGAGCCGCCTATGGTGATGCATCCGCAAATATGGCCGATAAATCTTCTGGCGCTAATCCTGATTGGACCACTGAGGGGGCAATTCGCGGCAATCCAAAAAATGATGATTCGTATATGTCTGCCTTTCTCACACTAACATACATCTGGAAGAAATCTGTGTCCAAACCACAGCGTCAGGGTGGCGACCATCCGTTTAAAAGACATAAGAAGCGGTCTAATTTCTAATGGCTGCCTCCATCAGTCCCCAGACCTTTTCCTTTGGAACGGGTGCTTCCACAGAGATCTCTTTTTTGGAAACGGGATGCTGAAATACGATCTTTCTCGAATGGAGATGAATGCTTCCATCGGGATTTGAGCGAGGATAGAGATATTTAAGGTCACCTTTGATTGGCATATCGCGATGGGCCAGCTGCGCGCGAATTTGGTGATGGCGCCCGGTATGAATATTGATCTCCAACAAAGCGTAGCGTTCGATCTCAGCTATTTGTTGATAGTCCATGATCGCTTTCTTGGCATCCTGTGTTTTCGCTGATACCACAAAGGACTTGTTCTTGATCGGGTTCTTTCTGAGATAATCCTCGAGATGACCACTGCGAAGCCTGATCGGCTTATTCACCACCGCCCAATAGATCTTTTGTACATCCCTTGAACGAAAGATCTCACTCATCCTGCCAAGTGATTTGGAGGTTTTGCAAAACACAGTTAGACCACTGGTGGGTCTGTCTAATCGATGGGGAAGCCCCAAAAACACATTCCCAGGCTTCTTGTCCCTCTCCTTAATAAAGGACTTGATCGTTTCCAACAGTGACCGATCACCCGTTTTATCGCCTTGCACAAGTTCCCCAGCCTCCTTGTTTATGATAAGCAGGTGGTTGTCCTCAAACAGGATTCTCGATGCGCTGAACTTCAACTTAATATCGCTCCTTTTTGTTGGGGAAGTCCATTGATTTCACATCATCAATATAATCCTGAATAGCATCGTGAATCTGATCATAGAGATTCATATACCTCCTTAGGAAACGCGGAGAGAAATCTTTGTTGATCCCAAGCATATCGTGAAGAACCAGTACCTGTCCATCTACATCCGGACCTGCACCGATTCCAATGGTGGGAATATCCACCGATTCAGTGACTTTCTTTGCGAGCCCAGCTGGAATCTTTTCCAGAACGATCCCGAAACAACCTGCCTCCTCCAATACTTTCGCGTCTTCGATGAGTTTTTGAGCCTCTTCTTCCTCTTTGGCGCGCACTGCATAGGTCCCAAACTTGTAAATGGATTGCGGGGTAAGCCCCAGGTGTCCCATCACTGGAATACCTGCGGAAATTATTCTTTCGATCGATTCTCTGATCTCAGCACCGCCCTCCATTTTCACAGAGTGAGCGCCCGCTTCCTTCATGATGCGGATGGAAGAAGTAAGCGCCTCTTTTGAATTACCCTGGTAAGAGCCAAAGGGCAGGTCAACAACAACAAGTGAACGTTCAACTGCGCGAATGACACTGGAAGCATGATAGATCATTTGATCCAGTGTGATCGGCAGGGTGGTCTCATGCCCGGCCATCACATTTGAGGCGCTATCACCCACTAGAATGATATCTATTCCGGCTGCATCAACGATCTTTGCCATAGAAAAATCATAGGCCGTAAGCATAGATATCTTCTCACCATGATGCTTCATTGCCTTTAGCACATGAGTGGTGATCTTTTTGACATCTTGCGAAATTGTCTTCTCTTGTTTTGCCATAATACCTTTAAAATAGGAGAATAAACCGCTGGTCATTCATAGCATGAAATGATCTCGTTCTCCAATAGCTTTGGCAAAGCTAAGAAATTGATTCTGCTCTGTTTTATTCTTATTTTCGCCGCTCATGAGAAATTATCTCCTTTTCC
The DNA here is from genome assembly GCA_965659675.1 of Salibacteraceae bacterium. Taxonomy (GTDB): domain Bacteria; phylum Bacteroidota; class Bacteroidia; order Flavobacteriales_G; family Salibacteraceae; genus CBFHWY01. The sequence continues at coordinate 1,917 of CBFHWY010000030.1, forward strand.
TTATTCTGATTAGCCTTGGCTTAAGTGCCTGCGAAACAGAAGTTGAGGTCAACGCACCCTACGATGACGTCCCCGTGGTGTATGGTCTTTTGGACGCTACAGACAGCATCCATTACATTAAGATCAACAAAACTTTTCTGGGTGAAGGAAATGCCAACGATATGGCTGCGGTAAGAGACAGCTCAGAGTACTCGGACATCGAAGTTAGGGTTCAGAAAGTAAACCAATTCGACCCACAGCGTATCGATCAGGAATACTTGCTTGAAGAAGTAGAGATCACCAATAAGGAAGAAGGACTTTTCTATAATCCAAATCACACCATTTACAGAATGGTGGAAGCAAAGCTATCCTCTGATCACCGATATCGCCTGGAAATTGACATCGACAATGGGAGAAAGCAGGTGCGTTCAGAAACAGACCTCATCTCGCCAGATAATGTCTTTAGAGATTTCAGATATCGCGTTGAAACTGCATTTTGGAGTTCAATCAAAGACAATGGATTGCGCTTTGCAAGTAGCGATACCATACTCGAGGGCTATGAGTTCAGCGTCTTTCCTCCAACGAACAGTAAAAGGGTTCAATTGACCTTTGTTTTCCATTATGAGAATATATTCCCCGGTAATACATCGGGGAACAGGGTGGAACCAAAATCCATTCAGATTAACCTAGGTTCAAAAACTATCAACAACCCAGAGCAGCCTAAAAAAGCAGATTTCAATCTTGCTGCCCTTACATTCTTCGAATTTCTTAGTAGTCAGATCCCAACAAAAGATGAAACCCCAAATCTAATCAAAAGGGTTCCAGTTGGATGCGATTTCATTGTCACCGCAGCTGAGGAAGAACTTCATTATTATATGGCGGTGAATACTCCCAGTGGAGACCTGAACCAGGAAAAACCCGAGTACACGAATATTGAAGGTGGAATCGGTATTTTCTCGAGTAGACTAAGAACTCAGTTTACTACCAATCAATTTATCCCTATCGTCACTTTGAATGATGAAACACTGCAGGAGTTGGTCGATGGCATTCTTACCGAACCTTTCGGTTTGAAGATCGGTGAACAAGGCTGGTGTCACTCTAACCTAGGTGATACAGATCCTCAATCTTGTTGGTACGATCAATGACAGTCTGACACTGTGTCAGCAATTTTGCTGGTGTTTCCGGGCTAAACTGACATTTTCCGTATAAAAACATGCTTTTAATGCCATGGCACATGGATTGACCATATAGGGTCAAAGAAAAAAGCAGATACAAACGTTATGAGTAAAATTATTGGAATAGACCTCGGAACCACAAACTCATGTGTGGCGGTGATGGAAGGAAACGAGCCGGTTGTAATTCCTAATAGCGAAGGAAAAAGAACCACACCGTCTATCGTGGCGTTCGTGGAAGGAGGCGAAAGAAAAGTTGGTGATCCTGCTAAAAGACAGGCGATCACTAACCCAGAAAAAACAGTGAACTCCATAAAACGATTTATGGGTCACACCTATGATGAGATCAGCAGTGAACTCGGAAGAGTTTCTTACAAGATGGAAAAAGATGGAAGCCTTCCAAAGGTGAAGATCGACGACCGTCTGTACACTCCACAAGAGATCTCGGCAATGATTCTTCAGAAAATGAAGAAAACAGCTGAAGATTACCTTGGACAAGAAGTAGCAGAAGCAGTGATCACTGTTCCAGCATACTTTAATGACTCTCAAAGACAGGCAACCAAAGAAGCTGGTGAAGTAGCCGGACTGAAAGTAAGAAGGATCATTAATGAGCCTACTGCTGCGTCTCTGGCCTACGGTCTGGACAAAAAAGATCAGGATATGAAGATCGTGGTGTTTGACCTTGGAGGTGGAACGCATGATGTTTCAATTCTTGAACTAGGTGATGGAGTGTTTGAAGTAAAAAGTACCGATGGTGACACACACCTTGGTGGAGATGACTTCGACAATGTGATCATCGATTGGTTGGCTGAAGAATTTAAAAGTGATGAAGGACAGGATCTGAGAAAAGATCCAATGGCACTGCAGCGTCTGAAAGAAGCAGCGGAAAAAGCAAAGATCGAATTGTCGAGCAGTAGCTCCACGGAGATCAACCTACCTTACATCATGCCAATTGACGGGGTACCTAAACACCTTGTGAGAACACTCTCAAGATCAAAATTTGAGCAATTAGCTGATGACCTGATCAAGAGAACCATTGAACCTTGTAAATCAGCATTGAAAAATGCAGGTATCGGAACTTCTGATATCGACGAAGTAATTCTCGTTGGTGGATCTACAAGAATTCCAGCAGTGCAGGATGCAGTGAAGAGTTTCTTTGGAAAAGATCCATCTAAAGGTGTAAATCCCGATGAAGTAGTAGCTATTGGAGCTGCAATTCAAGGTGGGGTGCTAACCGGAGAGGTAAAAGATGTACTTCTTCTCGATGTTACTCCGCTTTCACTCGGAATCGAAACAATGGGAGGGGTATCAACCAAATTGATCGAGTCAAATACTACCATCCCAACGAAAAAGTCGGAGACATTCTCTACGGCTGCGGATAATCAACCATCAGTTGAGATCCATGTGCTACAGGGAGAAAGACCAATGGCAAAAGACAATCGTACCATTGGAAGATTCCACCTGGATGGAATTCCACCAGCACCGAGAGGAGTACCTCAAATTGAGGTGACCTTCGATATCGATGCTAACGGAATCTTAAATGTTTCGGCTAAAGACAAAGCGACAAACAAGGAACAAAGCATCCGAATCGAAGCTTCTACAGGCTTAAGTGATGATGAGATCAACAAGATGAAGCAGGAAGCAGAAGCGAATGCCGAGTCTGATAAAGAGGCAAAGGAAAGAGTTGAAAAACTCAATGCCGCTGATAACCTCATCTTCCAAACTGAAAAGCAACTGAAAGATTACGGTGACAAAATTCCAGAAGAGAAGAAAAAGCCAATTGAAGATGCACTTGCAGAGCTGAAAAAAGCTCATGAATCGCAAGAGATCGCTCAGATCGATCCGGCAATGGAGAAACTGAACGAGGCATTCCAGGCAGCTTCTCAGGAAATGTACGCAGCTCAGCAAGAAGCTCAAGGAGGAGCAGCTAACGCTGGTGAAGGCGCACAAGCGGATCCGAATGCTGAATCTTCAGATGATGAAGTAACAGACGTTGACTTTGAAGAAGTGAACGAGGACAAAAAATAAGTCTGACAACTTAGCTTAATTTTGAACCCCGGGTAGTTGATCTGCTCGGGGTTTTTTTATGGAAAAGTTCATCCTCAGTTTCTGTTTGTCCATTCTCTTCCTCGGACAGGGATTTGCGCAAGACAGCACTTTCATTCGCTCAAAGAGAGACGAACTTACCCTAAAGCTCATTACTGTAGAGAAGTATAGCAGGGTTTACCTCAGAGATCAAATTGAAAATGTCAACTACCGCTATCACCCGAATGAAACGGCGAATATCGGCTTTGGCCTGAACTACAAATGGATCGGAGTCAACCTGGCTTTTAATCCCGCACCCAATAGAAAGGTCGATGAATTTGGCAGAACCCGTAAACTCGATCTAAAGATCAACTCTTATGGAGCTGCTCTAGGCTTCGACATTCAACTGATGAACTATCGAGGCTACTACCTGGAGAATCCCCACGTCGTAGAGCCTGGAAGGGCTGAAGATGACTATGTGATACGCCCCGACATGAACACATTCAACCTCGGTTTCAATGTTTACTATGTGGTGAACAATGAGGAATTCTCTATGAGAGCCAGCTACATCCAAACCGAGATCCAAAGAAAAAGTGCAGGCTCACTCATTGGTGGTTTCTTCGGCTCTATTTATGGCATGAGTTCAGACCTCAGTCTAACGAACATCACAGACAACAGCATTCTTTACCCGAATTCTCCCTTTGTTCAGGGTGGCGCTTTTATCACTACTGGTATTATGTTGGGCTACATCCACACCTTCGTGCTGAAAGAGCATTTCTATTTTACTCTTGGGGCTACCCCCGGACTCGGACTGCAGGTCTCTTCAGTAAATCTTCTGTTCAGTGAAGATATCACCCGTCTTAGACTGGCAGGAAAAGCGCACCTCAGAGCTGGGTTAGGTTACAATGCAGATCGTTTCTTCGCTGGCTTATCTGCGATTTCCGACAATCAGCGTCTGATCAACACGAATGATATCAGGATCTCCAGTGAGATTGGAGAAATACGATTCTTTTTGGGCACGCGTTTTTGATCACTCATATCGAAGCGCCTCAATTGGATCCAATTCAGATGCTTTGTTCGCTGGATAATAACCAGCCAGGACTCCCGTCAGAAAACAAAGCGCAACGCCAAGTAGTATCCACACCCAGGGAATAATAAAACTAGAGCCTATGAGCAAAGAGGTAATGTTTCCAGCGCCGATACCCATGATAATACCAATTGCTCCACCTAGCTGACAGATCACTATAGCTTCCACCAAAAACTGGAGTTTCACCATCTTTTTGCTTGCACCTAGCGATTTTCTAACTCCGATCTCTCGGGTTCTCTCTGTCACTGAAACCAACATGATATTCATCAATCCAATTGCGGCACCTAAAAGGGTGATGATCCCAATGACAGTTGCTGCAATGGTCACAAAACGTAAATTCTCAATCAGCCGACTCGCTAATCCATCACTTCTTCGCACATCAAAATCATTTTCTTTACCAAGTGGCACATTTCGAATGATCCTGAATATGCTTTCCGCCTCAAGTATTGCCTGACCAAGTAATTCTGGACTGTAGGTCGACACATTTAAGGTATAAGGAGTAGAACTCCCTCCGGCCAGTGTTCTTCCCGCCTGAAGTGGAAGAATGACATTTCGGTCACCTCCAAAACCAAAACTTGAACCTTTTGGCTTTAACACTCCGATCACTTTGTAGTGTCCACCACTTATGCTGATCTCTCTTCCTAAAGCCGCCTGTTCTCCAAAAAGATTATCGGCCAACTCCTCTCCTATGATCGCAACCCTCCTTCCGCTGATCGCCTCCTGACTGGACATGTTTCGCCCTTCCTGCAGCTCATAACCGGCAGTAAAAAGATAATTTTCGTCTGTCCCTATGATCTGAATGTTCGGGTTTGTTTTTTTGTTTCGATATGCCACCACTGCGTTAAAACTCACCATGGTAGAAACAGAAACCGTTGAAGGATAATCATAACGCTCTGCAAACTCCAGGGCCTGATAATAGTCGATCTCACTAACCGCCTTTGACTCTGCCCCTCCCCTTCTCACACTGCTGCTCAATGAGCGCAGGCTAAAGGTATTGGATCCCATTCGGGTGAATTCTGAGTTGATGGAAGCCTTGATCGCATCTATTGCAGTGAGTATCCCCACCATCGCTGTGATACCAATAGCAATGATCATTACAGTGAGCACCGTGCGAAGCACCTGACTGCGGATCGCCTTGATCGCAACCAGCGTATTTTCGATCCAAAGTTTTGTATTCAAAGAGAGTCTTTGTAGTATAAGTGAATGATGGCTGCGTTTTGTTAAATTCGCAGACCATTCTAAATTCAAAGATAAAAGGAAGAAAATGGCATTTGATATTGATATGATAAAGGAAGTTTATGCAAGATATCCGGAGCGCATTGCTGCTGCACGGAAAATCTTGAATAAACCTATGACCCTGTCTGAAAAGATTCTCTACACTCACCTTTGGGATGGTGATGCTCAGGAAGAACATGAAAGAGGAGTTTCTTACGTAAACTTTTCACCCGACCGTGTGGCCATGCAGGATGCTACGGCCCAAATGGCCTTGTTGCAATTCATGCAAGCGGGAAAAGAGCAAACTGCAGTTCCAACAACCGTTCACGCCGATCACCTGATTCAGGCAAGAATAGGAGCAGATAAAGATCTACAGGAGTCTATCAACAAGAACAACGAGGTATTTAACTTCCTTTCGTCGGTTTCTAACAAATATGGAATAGGATTCTGGAAGCCCGGAGCAGGGATCATTCACCAGGTTGTTTTAGAAAATTATGCTTTCCCAGGTGGGATGATGATCGGTACTGACTCACACACCGTAAATGCCGGCGGACTCGGAATGGTTGCCGTTGGTGTCGGTGGTGCTGATGCCGTTGATGTCATGGCAGGGATGCCATGGGAACTCAAATGGCCAAAACTCATTGGAGTTAAACTCACTGGTAAAATGAGTGGTTGGACAGCACCTAAGGATGTTATTCTGAAGGTTGCGGGAATTCTCACCGTAAAAGGAGGAACAGGTTGTATCGTTGAATATTTTGGCGAAGGCGCTAAATCTCTTTCTGCAACTGGTAAGGGTACCATCTGTAACATGGGTGCGGAAATAGGAGCAACCACTTCAACTTTCGGCTACGACGAGGCAATGGAAAGATATTTCAGAGCCACAGATCGCGCAGATGTTGCAGACCTGGCCAACACGGTGAAAGAACACCTGACTGGTGACGATGAAGTTTACGCTGATCCTGAAAAATATTTTGATCAGGTGATAGAAATAGACCTCTCTAGCCTTGAACCTCACTTGAATGGACCATTTTCTCCAGATATTGATACTCCAGTTTCAAAAATGAAGGAGAAGCTAAAGTCTGAAGATTGGCCTCAGGATGTGGAATGGGGATTGATCGGATCATGTACAAACTCTTCGTATGAAGACTTGAGTCGTGCTGCTTCTGTCGCCAAACAAGCCAATGAAAAAGGATTAAAAGTAAAAGCGCAATTCGGTATTAACCCAGGTAGTGAGCAGGTAAGGTTTACCACAGACAGAGATGGCATCCTGAAAGTTTTTGAAGATGCGGATGCTACGATCTTTACCAACGCCTGTGGACCTTGTATTGGTCAATGGGCCAGATATAAGGATCCTAAAAATGCGCCAAAGAATAGCATCGTTCACTCCTTCAATAGAAACTTTGCGAAGCGGGCAGACGGAAACCCGAATACCCACGCATTTGTGGCTTCACCAGAATTGGTAGCTGCTATTGCGATTTCAGGTAGACTTGATTTCAACCCGATGAAAGACAAGCTGATCAATGATAAAGGTGAGGAGGTCATGTTGGATGAACCAACTGGTTTCGAATTGCCACCAAAGGGCTTTGCTGTTGAAGACAATGGTTATCAAGAGCCTGCTTCAGACGGTTCAGGACTGGAGATCGTTGTTAAAGATGATTCTCAAAGACTTCAGTTGCTGACTCCTTTTGATCCATGGGATGGAGAAAATATCACGGGCATGAAACTCCTGATCAAAGCGCAAGGAAAATGTACGACCGATCACATCTCTATGGCTGGTCCCTGGTTGAGATATAGAGGTCACCTTGACAATATCTCCAACAACACACTTACTGGTGCCGTGAATGAATTCAACGGTGAAACCAATAAAGTCAAAAACCAGCTGACAGGAGAATATGGTGAAGTTCCAGACGTACAAAGAGCTTATAAAGCAGAAGGCATTCCAACTATTGTTGTGGGTGACTCTAATTACGGAGAAGGCTCTTCCAGAGAGCATGCTGCAATGCAACCCAGACACCTCGGAGTGAGAGCCGTACTGGTTAAATCATTCGCGCGAATTCACGAAACAAACCTTAAAAAACAAGGTATGTTGGGACTGACATTTGTTAATGAGAATGATTACGACAAGATTCAGGAGGACGATGTATTTAACTTCTTAGACCTGAATGAATTCGCTCCAGGTAAGAATATCAACATAGAGGTAGTACACGCAGATGGGTCAAAAGATGTGATAGAAACCGCTCATACTTATAATCAAAGTCAGATCAACTGGTTCAAAGCGGGCTCAGCCCTGAACTTGATCAAGAAGCAAAACGCCTGATCTAATCGAGGAAGATCCTGATCGCTCGCTCGTCGAGCATCAAAATATATATACCCTGATGACTGGATAATAGATCTATCGTCAGGGTATTTTTTTGGATATATCTGTGCTCTATGGGAATAGCCCTACCGGCAAGATCCAAGATCCTGATCTCCCTGAATTGATCACCCTGATGCTCTACTGAAATACTCTGGTCGTTCACTAGAACTGATTTCAGTTCAGAAAGATCCTTGGAGGGCTTATCATCACCCAAAGGTCGTTCTGCTCTGATCAAAAAAGAGATATCCGCGTGATAGATCCCAAGAGAACTCGCCCACAAGGTGCCGGGTTTGAACTTCTTTCTCCAAAAGCTCCAATTCGCATCGTAACGGATCTCAGGGGTCACGATCAGGGCATTGTTGTAGAAGCCTTTTTCTATGATAGGTTCGTCGTCGCGCACCTCAAACATGGAGAAGGAATTGATCTTTCTCCTCAAAGGAATCGAAGAATAAGGATCTAAGGTGTCTCCAGTCAAATAAGGATTGATCGGAAAATAGGTCATTACCACTGCAGCTCTCTCCCCTGCTTCCATGTCCCATTCAACTGGAAATTTAAGCACTTTGGGCTCTCCCCTTCCTGTACTGTCTTCTGTTTCCAGGAAATAGGTGAACTCCTTATCTGCTCTTGCACCTCTCCTCAAAATAGGGTCGTAGCCCACACTGGCATAACTGCAGTTACTTGCCCAGTTTGGGTCTTCAACGAGGTCCAGCTTAGCGCCCCTATACAATTGAACCACCAATAGGTCGGGTAAACTGTCGATGTGCCTGAAGTATCGATAGTAAATGGCGAGTGAATCCAAATGATATGATCTGCTACTATCCAGGTTGAGTTCTTTGCGTTCAAATAGGGGTGCATATGGATCGATCACCTGCCCTACGGAATGCTTGGCGACCTTGTCGTAGCCATTATCGAATTCGAGCCAAACAGTAGTATCGGGGAAGATCGGGGTAGAAAAATGACTGCGTTCTTCAGCCTCTTCGCTGATCAGTTTTGCATAATTATACCAGGCCCTTAAACTCGTCCCGTTCTGCACCTTCTCATTTTCATTCAAAATATTTGGAGCCACCTCCTGAGAGGATACTCCCAGAGACAACACCACAAATACAAGAGTGAAAAAGCAGGCTTTCATGAAGTGCAAAGATATACTCACCAGCTAAGCTAACTCCTTTTCCGTCTATTCGGTTGGGTCGCACCGCACAATGGTCAAAGCAAACAATCGGGTAATCAAGGCGTTTTAAGTTTATATTTGCTATAGTGCGGAAATTGTATTCCTACATATTGGTGTTCTTGCTTTTCTGCAGTGGCCTGATGGCCCAGGAAGCATCAACCGACATCAAAACCATCTACAAAAAAGAGGTTTATGGTGGCGCGTTCATCCATACACAAGGTTATGGAGCGAATCTGCGTCAAGCGAAATTCGTTACGGTCGACCTAAAGAACATCCTCTCTTTGGAAGTGACCAACATGAAACACGCCAAAGAATTTAAAACCTACAATCCTTACTATGATGATCGCAGAGGTTTTGTTTACGGAAAGCAGAATAGTCTGACGATGTTAAAACCTTCCATTGGAAGGCAGCATGTCCATTTCCAGAAACTTGCAAAGCGTGGGGTTCAGATCTCATCGATCTACATGGGAGGAATTTCTCTGGGGATCGTAAAGCCCGTTTATCTCGTCATTGTTAAACCTGCCGGAACAGGCGGAGATGCAAGAAGAGAGGTATTGGAGAAATACAATGAGTTTGAACACGACATTTCAATGATCAAAGGCCGGGGGCCA